>JAAXQB010000240.1 GCA_012329085.1 Methanosarcinales archaeon
TAATCTCCACCAATCTATAATTGAATAATTTGATATAATTAAAATCAATGGTGGGAATTATATCTTTTCCAGCAAAAAATTTTTTAACATCTTGCTGATTGGTAAAACCTAATTTTTGCCTATATTCTTTAAAATATTTTGTATTAATTAAATTCATTTTAAAAAAATCTTTGATTTTTGATTGTGCATAATGTGCATATTTAATTTTTATTAAGATGTGAATTCATACAGATTTTTTATAAAATCAATATAAACATATTTAAAAATGTAATTAGAAAATATCCACAAGAGATTCACACTCTTCTGCCTTTGAAATCGCATCCTCTATACCATCAGAAGTTGCAAGCACAACCCCCATCCTCCTCCCTTTTTTTGCAAAAGGTTTTCCAAACAATCGTATTTTTGTATTAGAAACTTCAAGTGCTTTTTTAATATCATATGATGGATTAGAGATTTCTATCTTAGATTGTATTGCATAAGATGCGCCATGTGCCACAAGTTTAGTTGAAATTGAAAGTCCTAATATACATCTTAAATGTATTTCAAATTCATTCATTTCTTGTGTGACCATTGTGACCATCCCAGTATCATGTGGTCTTGGAGATACTTCATTAAATATAACTTCATCCTCTCTTATAAAAAGTTCCACCCCATAAATTCCAAATCCTCCAAGCTTATCAACTATCTTTTTCGCAATAAATTTCGCATTTTTTAATACTTTTTTATTCATTATATGTGGTTGCCAGCTTACAAAATAATCGCCATCTTTTTGTTTATGCCCAATTGGTTTACAAAATTTAATTCCATCACACGATCTTGCTGTAAGTAAAGTAATCTCATAATCAAAATCAATAAATTCTTCAATAATAACAGTATTTGCAATACCTCTTGTATTTTTCTGTGCATAATCCCACGCATATTGCAAATCTTTTTTATCCTTTACAATACTTTGTCCCTTTCCAGAAGAAGACATAATAGGCTTTATAACACATGGAACTCCAATCTCCCCACTAACATTATTTAATTCCTCGATTGTTGATGCAAAATTATATTTAACAGTTTTTAAATTTAAATTGGTTGCCAATTTTCGTATTTGTTCTCTGTCCATTGCCACTTGTACTGCAAATGCACTCGGAACAACATTCATTCCATTCAATTCAGCTTCTTTTAACACTTCTGTATTTATTGCTTCAATTTCAGGAATGATATAATCTGGATTTTCTTGATTTATAATCGCACTCAATTTATCTTTATCTTTCATATCTATGACATGGCTTCTATGTGCCACTTGCATTGCAGGTGCATTTTGATACTTGTCAACTGCTATACATTCAATACCAAGTCTTTGTGCTTCAATTACTATTTCTTTTCCAAGCTCTCCACTACCAAGCAATAGAATTTTTAAACTATTTTTTAACTGCATATAATTTGTAAAATTGTTAAGTAGAGGATAATTTTCAATTTTTTGAATAGGTGTTTTAAGTACCATATGTTATTCATTCATTGTTGATTGTTTTCTACCGCCAAACATTGAAAAAATTCCATGCTTATAAAAACAATCCACTCCCTCAAATCCTGATTTTTTTAATGCACTTAATTGGTCTGTTAATGTATCAAGTGTTTCATAGTGTTCTGAATTACTATGTTTTTCAATCGCATCTAAATACTCCCCCTTCAATTTAAATTCTGATTGTTTATTAATTATATATTCGCGCCATAAGTTCAAGTACCACCCTTCAAGTTCTTTGGATGGAGATTTTACAACATCTATATTTACAAAAAATCCACCATCATTTAAATGATTGTAGATGGAATCATATAAAACTTTTTTTTCATTTAAATTTAAGTGATGTATGGCAAAAGAAGATACAATAAAATCAAATTTATCATTTTTAAGATGATTTTCAAATAAGTTTCTAATATCTGCTTGTATGAATTGAATATTTTTAAAATTCGTCATTTTTTCTTTTGCTTTAAGTATCATATCAGACGATGCATCGACTAAGACTGCGGAAATGTTGCAATCTGCCATTATAAGCTCTCGTGCAATAATACCATCCCCACATCCAAGATCAAGTATGTTATTTTTTTTTGTACAAGCTAAAAATTGAGTATAGAATGATTTTAAAATTTCAATTAATTTTCTACGATCCATAAGCTGAATATCTACCTTTTCAAGATATTCATATGCATAATCTTTTTTTGACCATTGTGATTTATTAAATTTAGACATGTTTTTACCATATACAATTTGTAAAATTAAAATTTATCGATAACGAGGCAGGAAAATATTGCTATATTATATTTAGAACCCATATGATATATAATATTGTTGCTTCATATCTATGATTTTTACAAAATTTTTTGTAAAAGTTAAATGTGCCCCATCAATTTTCAGATTGTGATTATAATTACAAAAACCTACACATTTATTAATAAAGACAAGTTTAATAACATTGTCTAAAATTATTGTATATATATGTTTCTTAGAAATCTATTAAATTTATGCATAAATGAAATTAAAATGCTTAAATATGTTTAAAATAATTAAAAATTATGATTTTGAACTAAGTTTTTAATAAAGTATAAATAGTATTAATGCTTATTTAATACATTGTGGCAATCAACAGTCCCATATAAAATGGGCTCGTAGCTCAGTCAGGCAGAGCGACTGGCTTTTAACCAGTCGGTCTAGGGTTCAAATCCCTACGAGCTCGCCATATCCTATTACATCCTATCATTTTACAATAATCTCAATTGGACGAGAAATTAGAAATTTATCTAACTCATTAAGAATGAGTGTTTAGTATATAACTTTATAAGTTATATACAATTAAAAAAAAGGGTCTGTTTTATTTACGGAGAAAATAATATGCTTACGCACGAAATGGTTCCAAAACATGAAATTTTAAAACCTAATGAGTTAAAATCTGTTTTAAAACAATATAATATAACAAAAGAACAATGCCCAAAGATTAAAATAAATGATCCTATTGTAGAAGAATTGGGTGCCTCTATTGGCGATGTATTAAAAATTACAAGAATAAGCCAAACTGCTGGAATTTCAATGTATTATAGGATTGTAATTCCTTAATAAATAATCGAGATAACGCTCATTCGTTCCGAATGAGCTATTGAAAATTTCCATTATTGCATAATTTTAAAGATTATATATTACGAGATAACGCTCATTCAATCATGAGCAAACGCTCGTTTGTTCCAAATGAGCTATTGGAAATTTCTCTGAACATCATTCTGAAAAAGTTGAGTGTTAAGCATATAATTTTATAAATTACATATAGTTAAAAAAAGATTGTATGATAGAAGATTAAATTTCTTACTTATTTTTATATATGCTTCAAATTAAAAATTTGAAACTTTGTTAAATTTTTTATTTGTCATATGCAAAAAAATTTTTGTTTTGGATTTGTATATACTTTGTAAAGTTATATACTTAACACTCATTTTTTGCGAAAACAAGTTAGAGAATTTTTTTAATAGTGGATGTTTTGTAAAATTATATACTATTAAAAAGTTAAAATATTGCAATTTTTTTGAACATACATTTTTATGAAAATATTACGAAAAACGATATAATACCAATTCGTTCGAAAACAAAATTTCTCCTTTGGAGAAATTTTTAGAAGGAAATTCTCAAAGAGAATTTCCTGAATCAAAGATTTTCTTAAACTCATTCTGAAAGAATGAGTGTTTACGCTCATTCGTTCGAAAATCAGAGATTTTCTCATACGCTCATTCGTTCCGAATGAGCTTTCCGAATGTGCTTTCCGAATGTGCTTTCCGAATGAGCTATTGGAAATTTTTCTGAGTATAATAATACGAA
>JAAXQB010000078.1 GCA_012329085.1 Methanosarcinales archaeon
ATAAAGTATATACTAAAGAAAGCCAAGAAGAGTGAATACGCATGCACATTATTCTTCAAATACTATTAATTTTATTTACAGCAAAAATATTTGGCGAAGTATTTGAACGAATTGGATTTTCAAGTATATTAGGGGAAATATCAGCAGGACTTTTTTTAAGTTCTGTATTTTTTATATGCCCTGAAAACGAACATATAAAATTTTTTGCAAAACTTGGAGTAATTTTTCTTCTTTTTATATCAGGATATAAAGAAACAGATCCAAGAGAACTTAAAGCAGCACTTAAAAAATCTTTATTTCCAACAATATTTGGAATTATAATACCATTTAGTTTTGGTTTTTTACTTGGAATGCTTTTTAACTTTGAGTTTATAACATGTCTATTTATAGGAGTGGTTTTCACCCCAACTAGTATTGGTGTGACTGCACGGACATTCATGGATTTTGGATATTTATCAAGAAAAGCAAGTTCTATTACACTAAATGCATCTATACTTGCAGATATTATGGCACTTATAATGCTAACCATTATTTTGCAAATAAATATTGCACCTGAATTTTCTATTACCCATATATTAATTGTAGGCATGTATGTTATTGTGTTTTTTATTATCATGTATATTATTAAAAAAATACTTCCATTATTTTTTAAATATATACAAAAAATGCATGTAAAGGAATCAATATTTGCACATGTGATAATTGTGGCATTATTGTCTGCATATCTTGCAAAAATATTTGGACTTCATGGATCAATAGGTGCATTTATAGGTGGTGTAATCGTATCTTCTATACCTATTGCAAAAATTAAAGATGTGCAAGATAAAGTTAGTGGAATTTCTTATGGAATTTTCATTCCATTCTTTTTTGTGTATATTGGATTGTCTTTTGATTTTAGTGTAATAGAAGATAGGGGGTTATTTATTGTTCTTTTTACAACACTTGCACTTCTTGGAAAAATAATTGGTGGTTTCATAGGTTCTAAAATTGCAGGTTTTAATTCATATGACAGCCTTATATGTGGCATAGGGTGTATGCCAAGAGCGGGAATTGGGCTTATGATTGCAACTGTTGGAAGAGATGTCGGAATTATTGGAATGGAAATATTTTCAGCAATTATATTAATGGTTGTAGTATCAGTTATGGCAACCCCATTATTTTTAAAATATGCGATTAATCTCGAAAAAAGAAATGATTTATTACAATAACCATCTAAAAACATAAAAGGAATAAAAAAAATGTTAAATATTGGGATAATAGGGGGTTCTGGATACACAGGTGGAGAACTCATGCGATTAAGCCTTTTTCATCCTGAAATGAATATTGAGCTTGTGACATCAAGACGGCTTAATGGTAAAAAAATACACACCGTACATAAACATTTAAATCAATTAATAGATTTAGAATTTGAGAATTTAAAGCCATTGCAAGTAATAGATCGTTGTGATGTTGTATTTGTAGCAGTTCCACATGGAACTTCTATGAATATTGTTCCAGATTTACTTGCAAACAAAAAAAAGAGTGTAAAAATAATTGATTTAAGTGCAGACTATCGCCTTAATTCGAAAGTATTTGAAGAAGTTTATGGGCGTATTCACAAAGATAAGCGAAGTGTTGTATATGGGATTCCTGAACTTTACAAAGTCGCAAAGGAACAATTTATTGCAAATCCTGGATGTTATCCAACTGGTGCAATTCTTGCAGCAGCCCCTCTTGCAGATGCAGATTTGATACAACTTGCAGTTTTTGATTCAAAATCTGGCATATCTGGGGCAGGCGCATCTGAAAGTAAAGTATCGCACTATCCAAATCTTGCAGAAAATATCAATGCATATAAATTAACAACGCACAGACACTTTGCAGAAATCTCGCAAGAACTTACAAAACTTAGTAATATAAATTTAAATCTTAGTTTCACACCACATGTAATTCCATCCATTCGTGGAATTCTCACAACTGCACATATATTTACAAATGAAGATGCAAATTTGACAATGGGAGATATAAAAGAATTGTATGAAAATTTTTATAAAAATAAACCATTTGTACGAATATTGGATACAATACCAAATTTAAGTTCTGTCAGAGGGTCAAATTTTTGTGATATTGGCTTTGAAATAGATGAAAAAAACAATCGTATAGTAGTTGTTTCTGCGATAGATAATCTTGTAAAAGGTGCATCAGG
The DNA here is from genome assembly GCA_012329085.1 of Methanosarcinales archaeon. The sequence goes on from JAAXQB010000078.1 coordinate 2,186, forward strand.
TCAAGCAATTCAAAATATGAATCTTATGTGTGGATTTGATGAATCCTTGGGACTTTTACATGCAGGGCTTTTACCATAAGGTTATATAAACTAAAAAACATACATCAAGATTAGCTGCGTTGTGTTACAAGAAAATCCACAAATATATAAGATTTATTTTATCACTTGGGAAATGAAACTTAAACATATATAGAGTAAAAATATAGGGACTATTCTTATATATGCTTTGTGATATATTTCAATAGCAATGTAGCCTAATTAGTGAATTGAATAGTTAGGGACTAAGGATTTAGATATGTAATGAAGGCGTAGGACACTGGTTTTTTAAAAAAATAATTGATTTTTTAATTATCTTTGAAAGTCAAGTTTTAGTGATATTTATGAATATTGAAAAATTAAAATATAATTTTAAAATGATATATTCAAAAATTGTAATCATATTTTATTGTATAATGGTGCCTATTTCTCTTTTTATTCAATTACCAATATTTTTACCAGCAATATTATCTTTTTCTTTTTTTATAATAGGTTGTGAAATAATAATGACTATTCAAATACTTAGAGTAATATATGCAATAAGTATTCTAATTGGTTTTATAGCTGGAAATGTAATCGTTTTTAATATTGAAAAAAAATACTTTTTGTAACTGATAAAAAATATGGTGAATCAAATTTATATATATATATATATATATATATATATTATATCTTATTAGTGGTATCATATTTTTATTATATTTTTTTATTTTTAATGATTATTTATTGCAAATTAGAATGATGATGGGAGATATAATAATAAGTTTAAATTTATGCAGATTTTTTCATGTTATAATGATAACTTTGAATCATTTTATAGGTATTTTTCTTGGTAAGTCAAGATTTATATCTCATATACCACTATATTTTTGGATGTATTTTTCTAATCAATTAAAAAAATAAATCTAAAATAAAGTTTATTTTATTTGTGCGGCATAACAAAAATCATTATGCATTGATGTATGTGTGATATTATTTCATTTAAATTGCAAATCAATTTTATGATTTTATGTATAATTGAAAAATAGTTTAAAATTGATTATGTTATTTATTAATTAAAATTGAACACAATATTTAAATATAATGAAAAAAATATATAGTAAAATCTTATTGATAGATGGCGATAATGAATGAAAATAGATTTTTTATATAGAATGGATGTAAAATGTATA
>JAAXQB010000070.1 GCA_012329085.1 Methanosarcinales archaeon
CCACCTAAGAATGGGTTGTCCGGCGACTTAACCCCTGGAACAGAAATAGGCGGCCCCAGCACAACCCCTTGATCGTCGGTCTGAATCAGGAACGGCCCAAACTCCTCGTTTGGGATTTGACCAGGTAAGACAAAAGGGGAGTCATAAATTTTTTAAACATCCTGATGGAAGAACAGCCACAGTTCCAGACCATAAAGGAGAAGATTTAGGTCGTGGAATAACTAATAAAATTTTGAAAGATGCTGAAGTCACAAAGGGGGATTTCCTTAATTGGCGCCAACAACAATAATTTTAGGGTATGAATGAGTACTTTGGCTAACAGCAGGCTTACGACTCTAACTGTACTAAACTTTCCCATTAGGGGTTAGGGATCTGTGCATGTCCCAGAGTTTTAAAAAAGCAGACTCAAAGGAGCGGTTTTTTCGTATAATCCCTGGCGTTTTGCCTCATCTTTTGAAGGAGAGCAGTATTGTTAGTTAGTTTAAGCACAGCGTTGGTAAAACCGTTGGTGTCACCGGAAGGGACTATAAATCCAGTTTCCCCGTTAATCAGGTTTCCACTTGACATTGCCGTATGCTTATTGTTACAATGTAATACATGAAAGTATTGATGGATGCAGACTGCCTTATTAAACTGACAAAGTCTAAACTTAAAGAACTCGTTTGTAAAAACTTCTCAATTAGTATTCCTCAGGTGGTTAAGGAGGAAGTTGTTGATAATGCTGAGAAGCATCCTGATGCATTGATTATAAAGAAAAATATAGAGTCGAAATTATTGACTTTAAACAAGACATTGCATTCTGCCCAAAAAGGAGAGGATGCAGTATTTGCAGTCTTTCAGCATCGTAAGTTCGATGCTATTTGTAGTGATGACAAAAGATTTCTGAAAAGATTACAACTTTTTGACGTTCCATACATAACTCCGTCTGTATTCATTGCTGTTTTATTAAAGAACAGGAAAATAACAGTAGAGAAAGCTTGCGAAAAACTGGATCTACTATCGCCCTTTATCAGTGACGATGAGTATAATACTGTTAAATTAGTATTAGAAAAATGGAGGATGTAATGAAGACAAAATCCTTAAGGATCCCGAAAGATATGATATCTGCTATAGAGTTCATAGAAAAAGAGGAGAAAATAGAAGAAGCGACTGCAATGAGAAAGCTTATGAGGGTAGGTTTTGAAACCTATGTTAGTAATCTGTATAAGCAGGGTAGGGTTACACTCAGAGAGGCTGCCAGGCTTCTAAATGTTGATCTGATAGAGGCAATGAATATTTTTTTAGATGCAGGGATAAAGGGAAATCTTAACGCTTCTGATGTCATGATCTCGTTAAAAAGATTTGTCTGCTAAAGCAATATTTCCACCTACTGCATTGTGACACAAATTTCTGCTAGGTTTAGCTGGGGTAGTGTAGGGGCTTGTCCCCGTTCTCTACGCCCATAAAGGGCTACACTACCAAATGATACAAAATTAATGTCACAGTGTACTACGCAGTGGAAATATTGCTTTTGACTTTTCCTTTGATTGCAGCAAGTTTTGCCTTGCAAAATAGCCTTCTGTTTTATCCCGAGGTTCAGGGTTCATGGTTAGACCGATCAAGATTGAAAAAGTGTCAGCCCTCAGTCTAAGCAGTTCCCTCTCTCCTATCTACAAGAACCGTTTCCGCAGAGGCTTTATCAGCTTGCAGTCCAAATTTTACCGGTTAATTTCTTCTCCATCCATTACCCCATTACCCCATTTTTTCTAAATCTTCTAAAACCTTCCTTATCAATGGCTTTAATTTTGGAATGTCTTCTTTTACAGCAAGCCAGACCTCTTCAAAATCCACAATAAAATAACCATGAATGATTTTATCTCTCATGCCAGCGATATCTCGCCAGGGGATAGACGGATATTTACTTCTTATATCATCGGGTATATTTTTAGTCGCCTCTCCCATGACTTTAATACATCTTATAACAGCATCTTATAACAGCATCGCATGTTTTACGGTCATTGAGAAATTGCTCATGACTTAAACCCTCAACATGCTCCTCAGCTCTTTCTATATATTCAACAATATCCTTAATTGTAAAGTCCCGCACTCCTTTTCATACAGCAATTGCCTCCTTTAAGATAGTTTCTTTCAACTCCTCTCGAATATTTTTCTTCGGAACAACATCAGCCTTAATTCCAAGAATATCAGAAAAATAATTTTCGAGGGAGACAATATGAAGAATACTTACTGGAGTTTTAAATTCTACAAGAATATCAATATCACTTTTTTCTTTTTGCGCCTTCCGCACATAGGAACCGAAAATAGCGATTGTTTTTACTTTGAATTTACTTTCCAGTTCTTCTCTATGTTGGTCTATGACTTTTTTTATTTGTTCCAGATTTCTCATTTTCATCACCATATTAAAGGTTTAATGATTTTATAAAAATCTCCTTCCTGACTCTACAAAATCTGCCCTGAGCGGAGTCGAAGGGCCAGGGGTAATCTTCTTAATCCACTTCCTGTTGGCATATTAACAATTATTAGTGAATTGCTCGTCTTTTGTCAAAGAAACTTCATACCAGCCATTGGCACCGGGTGGAGGAGAGCATATATCACGGCATTTTAAATATTTATCTTCGTTAGTCCAAACCTTATGCTACAGCTTGACGATAATCAGGTCAAGATTGTGTTAAAAAAATACAATATCTGAATAAAACCTAAGGTAAGAGGGCGGTGAATTGATCAGATATTTATTAAGCCCTGATGCCTACGCTGCTTGGCACTTTTTTTATGAGACCACTAAGCTTAACTTGCGAGCTTGCAGATATTCTTTTCCCGACTAACCCTTAGACACAAGGATATGGTATAATTCGTTGCAAGAAGGGGATTATAAAGTTATATGCGGAAGGGATACATACAGGTTTATACAGGAGATGGCAAGGGCAAGACGACTGCTGCATTAGGTCTTGCGTTGAGGGCAGCGGGCGCAGGGCTTAAGGTCTTTATTGCGCAGTTTGTAAAGGATAAACGATATAGCGAGCATAGGGCATTGGATAAACTTAGTGACTTTATTACGGTTAAACAATATGGCACCGGATATTTATTTGGCAAGAAACCGGGGAAATCTGACATTGATTCTGCAAAAAAGGGGCTCGAAGAAGTAAAGGAATTAATAGCGTCCGGGATATTCGATCTGGTAATCCTTGATGAGATAAACATTGCTACGCACTACAGTATTCTTGATGTTAGAGAACTTATAGAAATATTAGATTCCAAACCTATAAAGGTGGAGATAATTCTTACAGGCAGATATGCAGACGAGAGGATTATCGAGAGGGCCGACATTGTGACGGAGATGAAGGAGGTCAAGCATTATCTGCAAAGTGGTGTAAAGGCCAGGATAGGCATAGAATTCTAACCCGACTTTCTGAATTGTAATTATCTTAATGATAGCGGAGTAGTTGCTAAATTTTTTATTTCCACCTTGCTCATCTCTTTTATCGCACTTTTATGCTAACCTTTGTGCCCTCCGTATATTCGCTCTCTATCTGCATCTGCCATCCATGGGCATTAACCAGATGCTTAACAATAGCAAGACCGAGTCCTGTCCCACCCAATTCCCTTGACCTTGCCCTGTCGACACGATAAAACCTTTCACCGAGTCTATGGATATGATCTCGAGGGATGCCAATACCAGTATCACTAATATAGAGTGTGATTCCGCCTTTAGCCTCATCTATGCCGACTGTTACTCCGCCCTTTTCGGTAAATTTTATGCCATTGTCGACAATGTTGAGTATTATCTGGATGAGTTTATTTTTATCGGCATAAAGTGTCTGCATGCCATCAGGTATTTCTCTTTTCAAATAAAGTCCTTTCCTCTCAGCTATTTCTTTGAGTGTCATAAATACTGTATCAATAACCTGCTCAAGGTTAACTGCTGTTTTTTCTATATTAATATCGCCAAGCTCTATTTTTGATAATGCGAGCAAGTCATTTACGAGGCTGTTAAGTCTTTCACTATGATTTTGTATCATTCCAAGAAACCTTATGGCATTTTTCTTGTCGTCTATAGCGCCATCAAGGAGTGTCTCTGCAAAACCTTTTATTGCAGTTATGGGCGTTTTTATCTCGTGAGACACATTCGCCACAAAATCTTTTCTTACCTCCTCAAGTTGTCTTAGTCTCGTTATATCATGCAGCGTAAAGACTATCCCTGTCACCGAATCGACTGAATATATAGGAACTGCGGTAGCAATAATATACATCTCCTTATGGTCCTTTGGTATGTTGATCTCCTCCGAAATAATATTCTTTAAATGCATTGCATTTCTGAACATCTCTATCAGTTGTATATTTCTCAGGACTTCCATAATTTGTTTCCCTTCAATATCTTCCTTAACAGACAAAAACTTTTTGAATGTTTGGTTGGCAAGGATTATCACGCCTTGTGTATCAACAATCAGGACACCATCGGACATTCCCCTGAGTATTGCCTCCATCTTTTGCATTTCAGCATCTGCAGAATCAAGCCTTGTCTTTGTCTTTTCTATGGTGGAAGTGATATCTCGGACAATATCGGCTAATCCACCCTTCCCTGTGAAAAACAATCTGGCATTGAGGTTGCCTGAGGATAATTCCTTCGAAAATTTTTTGACCTCTCTTATAGATGATGAGAAATGATACAGACGGAAGACAAGGAATATTACTGCAATAGAAAGAATTATAATAATAACTAATAATTCATTGTTCATAAGTATATTCTGCGTAACTACTCAGGTTCACGGTTCAGGGGTTCACGGTTCAAGGTCGAAAAACGATTAAAATTAAAC
>JAAXQB010000181.1 GCA_012329085.1 Methanosarcinales archaeon
AGTACTAATATCTCTGAAATAAATACTATAAAAAGAAAGAAACCTTGGTCTATTTTATTTTTGGATGATGAAATAGATAAAAGTCATAACTTGATTGTGGAATTAGAAAAGCAAGTTGAAAAGGTATATTGTGTTCAAAATGTAATTGATGCAGAAAACATTTTGAAAAGAAATGTTGAAGAAGGTTTACACATATCTTTGGTTGTTTCGGATTATCGATTGTTTGAAACAGATAAACCATTAAAAGTACATCAACCAAAACAAGGGTATAAGTTTTTAATGGAAACATCTACTGAATATCCATATTTAGGTTTGGTTGCATTCTCATCACTTTCAAGAAAATTTTTGCTGCAAAGTTTTAAGAGAATGGGAATGAGAGTAGATGTGTATTCAAAGAAAGATTACTTTATTTCGGATACGACATTAAAAATACTTGTAGATGAATTTGTTGATAAAGGAAATGAAGCATTTGATGCTATTGTTAGACTGCCAAGATTATCAAGTCCAAACTGGAAGAATTTCGAGCCATTTTACGCCTACCATAGAAGAAGTCTTGATTATTTAGCAGATGAGCAATACATATCTAATAAAGCAAAGTCTTACTGTATTAATCATCAAGAAGGAAATACTTTTTTTGATTTAACAGATTATACAACAGAACTTAAAGGGAAAAGTAAAACTCCTGATAATCCTAAGTTTTTTAAAGAGTATTTGGAGAAAATGATTTGTCGAAGGTCTATATTGTGGTATTCAAGAGTGTATTCTTCCGAACCAATTAATTCGCCTAAAGAAATTATTGAGTTCCTACAAGGCACGAATTACAATTCACAAATGAGTGAGAATACACCTACAAACCAAATAAATACAAATTTAGCACTAAGGCTTACTGAATATCCTTGGAATACAACCATAGAAGAAAAAGAATGGTTGATAAATCAGATGGGAACGGATAGAAAAAAAATAGAAGATGTTGAAAATAAAGAAAACGAAATATTAAGTTTTGCAGAACAGGAAATAGTAAAGTTGATAACTAATCAAAATTGCCAACCTAACACATTTGTAAATTGTAAAATGTGGTTAAGTGAAGCTGCAAGCACTCAAAATATATCTAAAAACAAAGATATTGCTGAAACAGTAATAAAGATTAAAAATAGATTATTAAAGACTATTAATAGCGTAAAAACAGAACCACCATTGATTCAAATTTTACAAGATAAAAAAATAGTAAAAGATGTACAGTGTAAATCAATATTACACCAATATAAATCACTTATTGACTTGTTTTACTACCTTACAAGACTTAAGAATTATGTAGAAAATTATAATAATTCATTAATTCCTGGTGATGAAGGTGCCGATATTGAATCTATTCGACATGAAATAATTCTTAAAGCTAAAAAAGAGTTCCTATCAAAAGGGACAAATGATAATAGTAACGAATATGATTTGATTGCTTCAATTTATGATTTTTTTGGTGAATTAAATAAAAAAGGAGAATATCCAAAAACAGAAGCTGCTTATTATTCATCTTTTAAAGTTTTTTATAAAGAATATAAATATAGTTTTTCAGACCCATACAGAACAGTTTCATTAGATCTTGTATCCTTTGCTCTTAAAGATGATGATTTTAATGAAGAAGATTATTCTTCCTAAACTACTAATTACTACAAATTAGATTCATAATATTAAGTGAACCAATACACTTAATATTATGAAACACACATCCACACAGCACAATTCCACTTTAGTACCAACTTGGGTTTACTATACAAAAGCCCTTATTATTTTTACACTCGGTATGCTTTGCATACATGGAGTTGGCTGATTGCTAACTCGTAATAACCACTTTATTCTATAGGAGTAAAGTGGTTGTTTTGTTAGAAAGATATTGTTTTACTAACTGGAGAAAACTGCTTTAATAATTATAGATACGAACCAAACCCTTTTATTATGAATTTACAAATAACAAACTCAGCTTATATAGATGGATTATCAGATGGTGTTTTAGGTAAAGTTAAATGTTACCATAAAACAGAAAATATATTGCATCCAAATAATGAAAAATCTTATGCTTATTACATACAAGAATATGACAGAGGTTTTGCAATTGGTTGTATTGAAAAAGAGAAAGAGAATTTTTGCTAACGAATGCTAAACCGATTAATATACGACAACACAAGAGTCAAACAACTTAAACCTTAGAAAAGATGGAACCACTTAACTTACAAGATTTCGAAAACAAAGTTCAACAACCAAAAGTTGAAGAAAATCAAGACAAAAAAACGCAATCAAATGTATCTGCTAAAAATCATAGAGAAATTGTATTAAACAATATAAATATGATGATGAAGTGGGCATACGATAACAAATAAAACCAACTATTATGATAACAAGAGAAGACATATACGCACTTGCACTACAAGATGCACGCACAGGAGATATTCCAGTAAAAGATTCAAATGGCAATACTATTATGAATAGAGGGCAAAATATAATTTTGGGAGATAAAGATAATGAAAAACTAAGAACGCTTAGTTCAGATCTTGCAATTCAAAAAAAATTAAGGGCTGATGCTTTTGACCAAATGTTAGGCCAAAACACCCCTTTAGGGAAATCCGTAAATATTACGGATACAAATATCAAAAAGTTAGAAAATGAGATTGCTACTTTGACTGCATCTATTGAACTTGCTAAAGAAGATATTACAGAAGAAGAAGAACGACAAGTTACGAAAGGCTTTGATTTGCCTGAAAAACCCAGTAAATTTAAAGAAGTGGGTATTGATGAGGAAGTGAAAGATAGTTTTATTGATAAATTAAAAAGCCAATGGAAAGGAATAAGAAAATGGTTAGGTGTTTTTTTTGTTATTGCTTTGATAGAGGTGTTTTTCGGTTTGGCACTTTTTGAAAGTATGCGAGAGCAAAAATCATTGATACAAGTTTTTTTAAGAATAGCATCCTCTGCTGTTTTAGTAATAACTCTTCACCTTGGGGAGAGAAAGTATAAAGAAAATGGAGCAAAGGTGTTTGCAGGTTATATAGTTTTTGGTATTATTCTGTTAGTAGTTTTATTATTTGGCTCTCTTGTTTTGGGCTATTTGTATCCGGAATATCTTAATGATGGCAACTTATCTACAAACGTTTTTGATTTGACAGACACAGATGTTATGCAGGAAGAAACAGTAAATAGAGGTTTTACAGGATTGTTTTTAAAGTATGATTTTTTTATTGGTATAATTGGATTAATCGCCTATATGTTAATTAGTTTTTTAGACAAAAGTAAAAAAAATGAAGAAGTAGATGAAAATTTTGTAGCTGAATCAAGTAATATGGTTACTGATAATTACGGGCCAACAGGAGCTATTTTAAATCGTATGTATTCTAATATTATGGAAGATGAAAATAGGCTTTCAAAAATAGAATTTCAATTAAAAGAACTAAAAAATGATGCTTCACCGCTATTGGAAAAAATAGAGGGTATTATGACTGCTGCCAAATCTCAGATTAAGGAAATTGATGTAAAA
>JAAXQB010000114.1 GCA_012329085.1 Methanosarcinales archaeon
ATATGCCAAAACATTAAACCCAGAATCTATGAGCAATTTACTTAGATACCCATTACCTGCACCGAAATCACAAATCTGCATTTTTTTGAGAGGAGATAATATATTTAAATATTTGATATATTTCACTAATTTTTTAGATCGGCCTTTCCACCCACAATCGACATTGTTAAAATACTCATTGTTGTATATTTTAGATAAATCATAATTTTTTGATTCCGGGGCAATTATTAGACCACACGATTCACACTGTAAATATTTCACCACACAATTAAGTGAGTGTGAATATTTATTAATTTCGTAAAATGCTGTTGAATTACAAATACATTTTTGTACTTCGGTTTCAGGCATCATATTTATTTCCCATACTGTACATTTTATTTTAATTACTAAATTTTTGGACTTGTATAGTAAGCAACTGAGATCATTTTAGGATTCTTTTCATTATTTGTTTTAATTTATTTATTGCTCTTGGTTGTTTTTTATATTAACAATCATAGCCTTCATATATAAATTTATGGTTTTAAAAATTAATTCTATTGCTATTCAATAATACTATATTTAAAATTTTATTTTTTATTATAGTTTTAATGTTTAAGTTAAATACTATTTTTCCTAATTTAATCTACTACTATTTTTGCTATTAAATGTTTTGTTTCATTAATTTCTTATAGCATATAAAATATAATTTCTACTTATTTAAGACGCAGAAAAAAAAATTTCTTATTATATAAGATGCGATAGCTTATTTCATCGATTCTTTATTTCGCCCATTCTCTTTCAGAAGATTGTTCTTGTAGATGAATGAGCGTTAATGTGCTTTTAAAATCTTGACAATCTGCGTATATCTTAAGTCCAATTATCAAATTTATTCTTTCTTGTTTTTTTCATTAATTTTTTATCTATAAACTTTTTCTCTTATCTCAAATTTCAAGATGTGTATTGTTTTCTTTTCCTTTTCAATGAAATAAATAATCTGGTGGTTTCCAATCCTAACTCTATAAGTATTTTCTGCACCTTTAATCTTTTCAATTGGAAATCCCTCCAAAGAAGAGAATTTATCTCTAAAATATCCAATAGTAACGCAAATTTATTTAGATGTGCTTTTGCAATAACTCTGAACTTTTTATCCACCCCTATACTAAATAAGGTATATGTTGATAAGGTGCTTTTGTGCTTTTGCAATAGCTCTGAACTTTTTATCCACCCCTTTGTGAACCACTATTTTGTACATGAAACTTCACACCGAAAGTTCCTTTTTCAGTTCCTTCCATTCTATATACTCAACTTCCAATAATTCTTCTTTTATTTTCTAAATTTCCAAAAGTTATTCTTTTGAAATATTTTCTCTTAGAATTATATTACCTTTCATCGCCTCGAGTTTCTCTCTTATCTGTATCACTACCGTATAAATTTCTTTTAGCAATGTTTCATTCATCTCTTTCATCCTTTTTTTATTTTTTTAATTGTATATAACTTATAAAGTTATATACTAAACATCCAGTCTCTTTGAGAATGATGTTCGAAGAAATTTCTAATAGCTCATTCAGAATGAATGAGCATTATTTTGTATTCGCTTAAATCAGTTGCTTTAATTATTGATATTTTGATATTTTCAATATGTTTTATTTATTCTCTATTATACAATGGACAATTTGTAGTCATTTATTCACATCCTTGATTATCCTTTATATAAATAATCATATAGTCCATATATAAATTTATGGTTTTTATGGACATTTAATAACGAGAATTGATAAATACTTCATAACTACTTAAATAAATCCTTTATTTTTATCAGTCGTTTTTCCTCAATATCATAAATATCCATATCCTTAATCAATTTAACTCTTTTTTCTCCAGAAATATATGTTAAATTACCTTTCTCATCCACAGATTCTCTAAATTTAGATTTTATATAAGATTCTTCTATTCTCTTAATTTTAATATTCCCAATCATATCCTTTCTGACAAAATATGCATTATTGCCATTTTTAGTAGAACCAACAAAAAAATAACCCTTTTTATCAGCTAAAAGAGATAATGCTTTCAAAGATGCTCCAAAATATAAATTCGAATAGTGTGCTTTCGTTCTATCAAAATTAGAATCATAAGGCACAGTGATGGCATGCTTGTTTCCAAATATACTATTATATTCTACAATTACAATAATTGGGTTAATCACATTTATACTTTCCCAAATCCAATAATCATTGCCATCTATATCAATATGTAATAAACCTATTTCGCCTATAAAGTTATTTTTTGATAATAATTCATTTATATTGTCTTTGTTAACAAAACAAGAAATGGCTGTTAAATCAAATTTCCAGTAGATTTCATCATTCTTAATAAAATTTATATGTCTTGAATTGGAATCCATCACGAGACCTTTCCAATTATTATTAATTAATAAAAATCTTGTATTGGATTCGGTATAGTTTCCAACTCCAAATTCTACAAATATTTGAAATTCCTCTGGAATGTCAATATTATTAATTAAATATTGTATAATACCGTCATCGCCCCACTGTGAATAAACTTTAAATTCAGTATCGTGGATATTTTCATAAATATTGTTTTGCTTAATCTGATCTATTAATATCTTTGCTATTAAATGTTTTGTTTCGCTAATTTCTTGATTAATTTTTGCAATTTTAACTACTTTTTCAAGAATTGGAAATCTATTTATCATCCTTTTAATAAATTTTAATAGCATCATATTTTTAATTCGAATATATTTTTTATTTTAGTTTTGGATTCAAAATTCATTTTTCTCTCTAACATCTTATATATTTATATTTTACTTTTTATTTGTTAGAATTTTGAAGTGTTTTATTAAACAACATCAATAATAAATAATACAACAATTTTTATATTAATATTGTTTTATCCTTTCCTTTTAGATATTCAACAACTTTTTTTTACCTTTCATTTAGTTCTTTTAAAATTTTATCATTGATATGATATTTTCTAAAAGCCATAATTTTCATTACCAGCTATCCCTTCAAATAATGGTTCTGATACATCATAATCTAAACATTTATGATTTATTAAATCTAAAGATTTCATCAAATATATTCCTTTTTACCCTAAATTTCATTTCTTGTAAATCCTGATAGAGCATATTTAGTTCATATTCAATAATCTCTAAATCCATCAATCTTCTTATAATTCCCAATGTTCCTTTAATATTTAGACCAATTCGTCCGGCTTCTGTTTTTGCTACATTATCGTCTAAAACAAGAAATTAAAAATTTCTTTGAGTATATAACTTTACAAGTTATATACAATAACAAAATCAGCGAACTGTTCCATTGCTATATCTATAGCCTCAGATTCTCCCCCTTCCTAATCTTTTGCACAAGGCTTCAACCATGCGCATATTTTTTGCATGAACTACAACAACACGGTTTGATCTTAACAGCGATTTCAGTTTCTCTGATGGTATGTCTTCTTTTTGTAAAATTTCTTTTTGTACATAAACCGGTATAATTATTTTAGAAAAAAATCCTATGGCTGAATCGATGATATTTAACTTTGAGAGGAATATCAATGAGGAAGTACGAAAAATTAAATTTTTTTCTCTAACTCATTCTCAAAGAGAATGAGTGTTATGTATACAATTTTACAAATTATATACAATTAAAAACAGCTATCATTCGACCAAGTTTTCTCTATCTTTACATCATTTATAGTGAGATAGGAATAATCTATATCAAACGCTTCAATCAATTCTAAAAAGCCGTCTTTTGTCATATTCATTATTTCTGATGCCTTTGCAAGACTCATCAATCTCAATTTAAGAGCACTAACTACGATTAAATTTTTTTCTTTATCTTGTATATTATTAAATAAAGGGACTGCCTCTATTATAGGTTTCAGCATATCTATTTGCATATTATTAACTCCTATTTTCATTTTTGTTTGCGTTCATACGCAACTAATTCATTCACATTCCATGCCTTATAAACCGCATCTTTGTTATCTCCAAATTTAATTTATAGTTTAATTCTGACATCATCACCGTCTGTCTTTAAATATGGAATAATGGCAATAATAAAGCAACATTTTTATGGATATTATTGATATTTTGATGTTTTCAGTATGTTTTATTTTTCTCTATTTACACAATGGATAGTTTGCAGTCATTAATTTACATTCTTGATTATCCTATATATAAGTAATACCATCCTATATATAAATTTATGGTTTTATAAATTAATTCTATTGCTGTTCAATGATAATATATTCAATACCCTCATTTTTTAATTTAATAGATGTGTATAAAATATTTATTTCAAAACTTTTTTTTATAGTATATGGAGGCTGTCTAGCAATTGAAATTTCGTGTACAAATTAATTAATATTTATCACATTTGGGGCAATATTTATAAAATTATAATTAATAATTACCCAATTGGGATAAAATATAACTTAAATGTATAATGTAAATTAGTTATTGGACAGCCCCTATAATTTATAGAATTATATACTGAGAGAAATTTTCAATAGCTCATTCGGAACGAATGAGCGTTTGCTTGTTCAAAATGAACAAGCGTTTGCTCGTTCGGAAAGCACATTCGGAACGAATGTGTGTTATCTCGTAATTTATTTTAATTTATCAATAGCTCTTTTAATAATTCGAGATATTACTGAACCAGAAAATATTTTGTTTTCAACAAAAAAATCTGCTTTTGAATCTCGTATAATATAAGGGGGGTGTGAAATTGGAAAATTCATATTATTATTTTTTATATTAGTAAATTCGAATTGAACTGTAGTATGAGTTGCTTCTGAACCAACACCAATATTTGAAACCAAATTAACCTTGGGAATGATGGTTAATGCATTTTGTATCCAGCATGAAAAAGTCCACGAGTAAGCCCATGAATCTATATTTTTTTTATATACATTTTCAAATCTATTTTTCCAATACCAAACACTTTTTTTAGTCTCAAGTAAATCCTTTAACAAACCACTATCGCGAATTTTAGGCCACTGTTTCATATCAACATCATAATTTTTCCATGCTCTACGCCAAGATGCCCAGCCCCAAATATGAGGGTATCGCGAAAAATAATAACTATATTCAGTTCTTTTTCTACCAAACTGGAAGTTATTTCCGCTGATCATAGCGATTCTTTTATCATCTCGATATTTTTCTAGTAATTCCTCACAAAATCGGAAAAATGTCGGATGCGGCACGCAATCATCTTCAAGAATAATTGCCTCTTCTACTGTATCAAATACCCAATCCAAGCCGCTCGACACTCTGTCTTTACAACCTAAATTTATATCTGAATAATTGGTTAGTACTTCGCAATCCCAATCCACACTATCGATGATGGCGCGAGCAGCAGCACATTTTTCTATGTCTTCTGGATGATTCGTGCGAGGACCATCAGCAATAATTAGAAGTTTTAATGGTTTAGCTTTTGCTATTTCTGCAAACACTTGTTTAGTAGTGTCTGGGCGATTGAATATGATGAATGCAACTGGAGTGAATGTCATAGATTATTATCCATTTATTTGAAAATATTATTTAAAGATGTACATTAATTTTTTCTCATTGGTATGCATTTCTATATTTA
>JAAXQB010000185.1 GCA_012329085.1 Methanosarcinales archaeon
CACAAGTTCAAGTAATGATTTTGCTTTTTCTGTTCTAACTGCCATATTAATTCCTGAAAACATCATCGGAAGTTTAACATTTTCAATAGCATTTAATGTGGGAATAAGATTATACTTTTGAAATACAAAACCAATTTTATCCCTTCTAATCTTTGCAAGAGAATTGTCCCCAAGTTTTGTGACATCTTTCCCTTCAATAAATACACCACCATTTGTGGGACGATCAAGACATCCTAACATATTAAGAAGTGTAGATTTACCACAACCAGACGGTCCTTGTATAGATACAAAATCTCCTTTTTTAATATCAATATTTATATCTGTAAGAGCTTTGATTTCGGTTTCCCCTAATCCAAAAATTTTATTTAAATCTATTGTGCGAATCATATCACACACTCACGATTTTCGTTGTTTTCGTTTATATACAAAGAATCCTACAATTAACGCAAGCACAATTAATACTATAATTATGATGGGAATCATTGGTGATACGGGTTCAGCCTGAGTTTCCGTAACCGTTATTGATATTGGATATGCATCAGATTCAAACAATCTACCATCCATGTCTCTAAATTCTACTTTAAAACTAATTTCACTTTGATTTAATGGCATATTATCTGTATGCAAATTAAACCTAGCAGAAAATGCATCATCTGGTTCCATTGAGCCAATGAATACTTCAGAAGGAGATATATCAAAAGTATTATCTATTGGAATTACTCTTACTCCTATGACAGAACTTAATCTATCATTTATAACTTCAAATTCTATTTCAGCAATATTTCCACGAATTACTGTTTTTGGATACTCCACTGCTATTAATCTTGCACTTGGGTGGTTTGATACTTCAAATTGAATTGTTGTAGTTTCTGTATGTATGTTGTGAATGCCATTTCTAAATATAAGTTCAAAATCAATATTTTTTGTTCCTTGTGTTCTAGAAAATACATCAAATGAAATATTTCTTATTTCATCAGGTTTCAATGAACCTATAAAAATCTTAGATGGTGAAATTTCAATATTATTATTGCTTTTTGGAATTATATGAACACTATTTATTAGATTTGGTCTTTTGTTTGAGACATCTATATTAAGTGTTGCAGTTTCTTCCATTAAAATAATAGGTGGAGTTTTAATTGCCATATCAACAGAACCATCAACAACATTTATAGGAATTGGAAATCTTACATTTTCGGCATTTTTCATATCAATCCATACTACTGGAAAAAAAGTTCCTTGACTTCTTGGTGCTTTTACTTCAAAAGATATTGTTTTACTTTGTCCCGGTCCAATTGAACCTACTCTTCTATATTTATCTTCAATTACTTCAAGACCATTACCACTAAGACGGATATATTCAATGATTGCATTTAAATCTATTGTTTTAGTATCTGTATCAGTTTTTGTAATTATGATTCTATTTTCAGTAACAGTTCTTGTTTCAGTTTTAGTTGCAGCTCTTGCTGTATTTGTTAGAGTTATTGTTATCATTCCAGAATCACCTGGCATAAACATTTCAGGAGACACTTGATATTCACTTACTATGACAGTCGGAAGTTCTGCACTTGATGCAATAGGTATAAAAATTATTGCAATTAGTGCTATGTATAAAATATTAATTTGTTTCATTATTACTTGATTTTTTTTGTTCCATGATACTTGATAAAGATGTTAATAAAAATTTTTTCATTTATTAATTTTTATTGCTATCAAAAAATTTTAAATTAAATTTTTGAAAATCAGTTACTTTTTAAAACTGTACCACAATTCGAGTATACAAGAAATTAGAAATTCTCTGAGTATATAATAAACGCTCATTCTCTTTGAGAACGAGCTTTACAAATTATATATAACGCCCATTCTCCTTCGGAAACACATTCTCCATGGGAGAATGTGTGTTTAATGTGCTAATAAAAAATTCCATCTGATTTTTCTTAATATATATTTTTGATATTTTAGACATCAAATATAAACGATTTTGAAAAACTCTTGAAATCAAAAAAATACCATAAAGTATATATATTAAACTTATTGCGTATCAACTCATATTTCGATATATTGCGACTAAATTTTAACTTCTATCTATAAATCATCAATTTAAAAAAAATCATATCATAATTGAATGTTCTTCTTTTAGAGTATTTAAAACAATCATTGTATGCGTTCGCCTAATATTTGATATTAAAAGAAGATGTTTTATAAAATCACTCAATTCGACACGGTCTTTAAATTTTGCCACAATTATTGCATCATATTCGCCTGTAACATCATAAACTGCTGAAACATTCGATTTTATTGCGATTTCTTTTTCAATATTTGCCAGATTTTTACCCTCTACTACAATACCAATAATTGCAGTTAAATCAATTCCAAGCTTTGAATAATCAATATCTAAAATAAGCCCTTTGATTACACCCATAGCACGAAGCTTATTCAATCGATTATAAACAGTTCCCTCTGCAACTTTTACTTTATTTGCAACTGCTCTATGCCCTTGCTTTGCATCTTTTTGTAATTCGCGGAGTATTTTAAAATCGAGTTCATCAATTTTTGACATATAATTATATATATTCTTTAACCTTTAAAAAGTTAACGATGTATTTGAAGAAATTGTCATAAATTGTATGAAATTGTATGAAAATAATCTATTAATTTAAGATATTTTATGAATATACTCATTTTAGCCGTGAAGTAGTCACTCTAAGTTTTGAAAAATCTTCTTTTATTTTTATTTTAAAATCCATTGCATTAAAAAATTCTTCAAGAAATAATTTAATAAAATCTTTTGTCACTTCGGATCTTAAAAGCAAAGTATATTCATCATCTCCATTTTTTGTTATTTTAAAAAAATTGCATATTTCAAGTCTTTTTAACATATCTTCTTCATTTTTTACTTTTAATACAAGTTGATCTGCATGAGATCTTGCAATACTTTTACAACATTCTAAATAATCATCTTTATCAGATATGGATGTAATGTGTTTTAAAAATAAAAGCCAATGATCAATATCAAGTATAATATGCTCTCCACTAGAAAGAAGATCTATGTATGTATGCACTGTGTCATTTGAAATGGTCACATCTTTATTTTCATGATAACACTGAATAGCATTTCGTATAATATTGCTTTGATTCATTCCACTTTTTTTCATATTTTCCAATAGATCGGAAGTTTCATCATCAAGTGCAATTGTAATTCGTTTGGGGGCTTTCATTTTACTTTCCTTTATTCTTGTATTATAAAAGTATTAGTCCTATATAAATATTGACATTGGCGAGAAACGAGAAATTAGAAATTAGAAATTTCTCTAAGCATATAATTTTACAAGATATATACAATTAAAAATTTGAATATATACTCAGATTGCATATGATTACTATCATCTTTAAATATTATCCATGAGTTATATGAAATGTCGCCATTAAATTTAAAAGGAGTAAAGTTATCATGCAATCAAAAAGGCTAAAAACTATTAAGGGTGAAACAATGATTGAAAGAGCAGAAGGCCAGTTTTGGGCCTACAATACAAACAGCAATCATTCTCAACAAAATTTAATTTTGCTGGATAATGTACAATTTATTTATGAGTTATCTCTTGCAGAATTAGAGTTAAAGGCTTTTGGGATAGATTTTGAAGTAACAAATGGTTTGAGGGAATTTAAATTATTAAATAAATCAAATGAATTGAATGAATTAATAAAGAGAAAAGGGGCATATTATAAGACTATTGACGGAGAATTTACTGATTATTTCTATATCATTCAAAAAAATCAAACTCGTTCTGTAAATCAATATTTAACCCACTGGATATACCCATATAAAGGAAAATTTCACCCTCAGATGATAAGAGCATTGCTTAATATAATTGGATTAAAAGAAGGGAATACTGTTTTTGAGCCTTTTTCAGGGAGCGGCACGACGGCGATTGAAGCCCAACTATTAGGTGTAGATTTTATTGGTATTGACATTTCTCCCCTTTGTGTAATTCAGGGGAGAGTAAAGACAGAATCAATTTATGTTCTCAATGAAATATTAAAGGTAAAGGGTGAAGTAGTTTCTAAATTTATGCCAAATTTGTTTAATGCAGAAACAAATTATTATAAATTAATTAAAGATATAACTTCTGACGAAAGAGTAATAAATTTCTATAATATGGCAAGGCTTTTAGCAGTTAGCGATAATTCAAGACGGAAAAGAGACTTTAGGTCTTCTTTTATAAAGAACTTGAATTTAATGGTTGCTTCGGTAAAAGATTTTATAGAAATAAAGGAGAGATTGAATTTGAAGTTGGGAAATGTAAAAACTGAAATTGGCGATTCACGGAATATAAGATTACCTGACAATTCAGTAGATGGAATAATTACATCTCCCCCTTACTCAATTGCTCTTAATTATGTTCAAAATGATGCCCACTCGCTTAAGGATTTAGGATTTGATGTTTCTGAAATGAGAAATGACTTTATTGGTGTCCGAGGAACTGGCAGAAGTAGGGTTGAACTTTACAATTCAGATATGAAAAAATCATATAACGAAATGTACAGAGTGCTAAAACCTAATAAATATGCTGTTATCGTTATAGGAAATGCGACTTATCAGGGGAAGGAAGTAAAAACAGTAGAATTTACAATTGATTATATGGAAAGAATAGGTTTTAAATTGGTAAAAAATATAAACAAAATCATTTTTGGACTTTATAATGTGATGAAAAAAGAGAATATATTAATTTTTAACCCACATTCCGCATATTTCATTATAAATTATCCATATATTTAAATTTATACCGGCCGCATGCATAATCTTATATAGGATGTGCTCCATATCGAGTATTCATGTCAACGTTTATGCTCCCTATGCGTGCTCCATATCGAGCATTCATGTCAATGTTTATGCTCCCTATGCGGGAGGATCAAATTACCACTCTCGATTACAGCAGCAAGGACTTGGGC
>JAAXQB010000291.1 GCA_012329085.1 Methanosarcinales archaeon
AACTGGATGTACTTTACCGTTTTTTTAGAAATCAATCTACTTCTGAAAGTGACTATGTTAGAAAAATAAAATAACGGGAAATAGTAATTATTCTAATAATAACTATTTTAAGTTTCAGTAAAAAACTAAAACAGAATTTACCTCACTCTGCTAATTGTCAAACCATCTCTTATTGGTAACAAAACGGTCTCGATTCTATCATCAGTATGGAGTAATTTATTGTAGGCAATTAATGCAATAGTATCTAGATCTTTTGGGTTAGGAGTTTCGGTTACTTTTCCGCTCCACAAAACATTATCTGATAAGATAACGCCACCTTTATTCATTTTATCAATAATAATATTAAAATAGTTGGTATAATTTACCTTATCAGCATCAATAAAAGCCAAATCAAATTTTTTATCAATATTAGGTAAAACATCTAAAGCATTGCCTAAATATTGTTTGATGCTATTTTTAAATTCTGATTTGTCGAAATATTTTTTTTGAAAATCAACTAACTCTTCATCACAATCAATGGTATGTAAAGTGCCATTTTTTTGCATACCTTCTGCCAAACACAATGCAGAATAACCAGTATAAGTACCAATTTCTAAAATGTTTTTTGGATTTACTAATTTAGAAATCATGGATAAAACCCTTCCTTGAAAATGACCACTTAACATACGAGGCACCATAGCTTTTTGCCAAGTTTCTTTATTCAACTCATATAATAATTTAGGCTCTTTTTGAGAGTGGTTTGTAGCGTATTTATCTATTTTTTCTGATAAAAAAGTCATAATTTTTTATTATAAAACAGGAGCAATTAATCTAGCAATTGAACCAATAATTTTAATATACCATTTACGATTATTCAACTCTTGTACTTGTAGTTTATATGTATTAATTAAATCTTTATTGAATTGAGATTTAAGTTTTTTTGCAATACCTTCATCAATAATAAAAGCATTTACTTCGGCATTTAAATTAAAACTACGATGATCCATATTTGTACTACCAACGGTACTTAAATAATTGTCAATTATCATTGTTTTTGCATGCATCATACCCTTAGTATAATAATAAATTTCTACACCACTTTGTAATAACGATTTTAAATAGGTTTGACTAGCATAATATACCGTTTTAATATCGGTTTTTTTTGGAATGATTATTTTAACCAATACACCACTTTTTGCTGTAATTTTTAAAGCATTTAATATAGATTCGTTAGGCAAAAAATAAGGGGTTGTAATTAAAATTTCTTCTTTGGCGTTGGTAATCATTCCAAAAAAAGCCTCCATAATACTTTGGTTATTTTTTCCGTAATCACTGCCCAAAATACTTGTAGCTATAGGTTTATTTATTTTTATAGATTTTTTAAGAGGGACATCATTTAACTCCATTTTAATTCCGCTAACAAAATACCAGTCGCAAATAAAAATATATTGTAAATCAATTACCGCTTCTCCTTTTAGCAAAATATGTGTATCACGCCAAAATAACCCCGTTTTATTTGGATTAATATAATTATCACCAATATTGATTCCTCCTAAAAAGCCAATCTCATTATCAATAATAACTATTTTTCTATGATTTCTATAATTTGCTTTATGGGCTAGTTTTGAAAACAGTACAGGCATATATGGATAAATTTCAACGCCATTATTTTTTAGGCGCCTAATACTTTTTTTACCAATCGAACTTCCAACATCATCATATATTATTTTTACCTCAACAGCTTCTTTAGATTTAACACACAATAAATCAATTAGTTTATTTCCAATTTCATCGTCATTAAAAATATAATACTCAATATAAATACATTTTTTTGCTTTTTTTATTTCTTCAAATAAAATAGGAAATTTTTCTTCTCCATTAATTAACAGTTCAATGCTATTTTTTAAAGTAAAATGTACTTGCTCTATATTGTAAAATAAGGTAGGTAATTTGGTATTTAAACCAACTTGCAATGCACTAATCTGTTGTTTATTTAGTTTTTGATGTGTATTAGGGTAAACAGAATTAAAATTTTTCTTATTTACAAAAAGCTTTTTTTTATGATATTGAATTCCAAATAGAAAGTAAATTATTACTCCGCCTATTGGGAGAAGCAGTATCAAAAAAATATAAGAAAATGACTTTTCAGGTTTTTTATTATCTAAAATGATAAGAAAAATTAAGACACTTATAAAAACATAGTAGGTTATATATATGTAGGGTTTTATATTGTGTAGATAATCCATAAAAATAGATATAAATAAGGCTTAAATAAAAAACTAATTAATAAGTGTTAATTATCAAAGATAAAAAAGCGATAATAAAAATACATTACTATTTACTTATTAAGTATTTATTTTTTTTTCTAATTCCTTTTTATCTTCTAAAGTTAAGTGTTTTGACTCATTATAAGTTTTTAAATAACTACCTAATAGTTTTGTAATTAAACTATTTTGTTTAGAATATGATTTACAGTGTTTACATAAAAAAAGATGCAAACTTAATCTAAATTTATCCCAAACGGTAGCTTCTCCATATTGGTTTTTGTCACAAATAGAGGTGGCCTCATCACAACAAATTATCAATTTTTTACCCATAAACTCTTAATTTTTAAACCAATTTTCTTCAATACATTTTCTTAATTGTACTCTTGCTCTGTGAATAATAACCCACAAATTTGACGAACTAATACCTAACTCATTACAAATTTCTTCGGTCTCATAATTTTGAATAGTTTTTAATAAAAAAACCATACGGTACTTATCGGGTAAATTACTAATACATTTATTTAAGGCGTCTTTTAACTCATCATTTTCAATTGTTTTTTCAGCTTCATTTCCCCAGGTTTGAGGTACACATTCTTCAAGCCAGCTTCCCTTTCTATCACCATCGGTATAAAAACTCATTCGAACTTCTTTTTTACCTTTGACAGAATTAATTTTTCTATAATAATCAATAATTTTTCGTTTTAAAATAGAAATAAGCCAAGTTCTTTCAGAGGCTTGACCTCTAAAATTATCTTTCCCTTTTATTCCAGAAAAGAAAGTTTCTTGAACCAAATCTTTTGCTAAATCAGAATTATCAACCCTGGTAACAGCATAATTAAATAAGTAATCGGCATAAAGTTCAACCCATTTATTTGGATTTAAAGTATGCTTCTTGGTTTCAGACATTAGTTTTTAACTCTTTTAAGAGGTAAATATAATCAAACTTAATTGTAAACAAAAAAAGGGTTAGTACTTATTAAACAGTAGTTTTATTTAATCTTTAACAAAACAGACAGCCCTATTGTATTCATAATTCATACGGGCAATGTCTAATAACTGCACTTCTTGCGGACAAATTATTGCACAAGCACCAGTATGTGTACAACTACCAAAACCCTCATTATCATGTGCATTAACCATAAATACAACTCGTTCGGCTCTTTCAACTTTTCCTTGTGGAAGTTTTGCTAAATGTGCCACCTTAGCAGATAAAAATAGCGCAGCAGAAGAGTTTTTACATGTTGCTACACATGCACCACAGCCAATACAAGCGGCACTATCAAAAGCACTTTCTGAAACATCATGGTGAATAGGGATTGTATTTGCTTCGGGAGCCATTCCTGTAAAAGAAGAAATATAACCTCCTTCTTGAATAATACGATCCATAGAGGTTCTATCTACTTTTAAATCTCTAATAATAGGAAAAGAACTCGCCCTAAAGGGCTCAATAAAAAGAGTATCACCATCTTTAAACGAACGTAAATGTGTTTGGCAGGTTGTAAAATGTTTTTCTGGACCATGAGCTTTACCGTTAATTACCAAAGAACATTGTCCACAAACTCCTTCACGGCAATCGTGATCAAACTCAACAACTCTTTCTCCTTTTACTGCAAGTTGTTCATTCAAAACATCTAACATTTCTAAAAAAGACATATCCGAACTTAAATTAGTTAAATTATAAGTTACTAATTTTCCTTTTGTTTTGGCATTGTCTTGACGCCATATTTTTAGTGTTAGTTTCATTTTTATTAGATTTTAGTTATTAGAATTGAGGCTTCTTACCCAACGTTTTCCAATATATTGGATAAACTACCACTCAACTCTCATTACTCAATACTACTTATAAGAACGAACTGTTGGTTTAACTTCAGTGAATTCTAAGGCTTCTTTGTGTTCTTTCCAATCTTTCCCATCTTTCCATTCCCAAGCAGAAGAATACATATAGTTTTTATCATCGCGCATTGCTTCACCATCTTCGGTTTGATAATCTTCACGGAAATGCGCTCCACAACTTTCTTTTCTGTTTAAAGCATCAACAGCCATCAACTCTGCTATTTCTAAATAATCTGCTAAACGCCCTGCTTTTTCTAATTCAGAATTAGGTCCTTTTTCATCTCCAGATACAGCGGCATTTTCCCAAAATTCTTTACGTAATTTTTTAATCTCTTCAATAGCCCAAATCATCCCTTTTTCATTCCGAGACATCGCCACCTCTTTAAACATAATTTTACCTAAACGGCGATGAATTTGATCTACAGGCATGGTACCTTTTATAGCTAATAATTTTTCTACCTGATTTTTAACTTCTTTTTCAGCCTCATCAAATTCAGGTGTGTCTGTAGAAACTTTCCCTGTACGGATTTCATCTGCTAAGTAATTTGAAATAGTATTAGGCAAAATAAAATTACCATCAACAGAGGCTTGTAAAAGCGAGTTTGCTCCCAATCGATTTGCGCCATGATCAGCAAAATTTGCTTCCCCTACGGCAAATAATCCAGGAATAGACGTTTGTAACTCATAGTCAACCCACAATCCTCCCATAGAAAAATGTGCAGCTGGTGATATTTTCATAGGTTCTTTATAAGCATTTATTGCCGTAATTTTTTCGTACATAGTAAAGAGGTTTCCATAACGTTCTTTAATGGTATCTTCTCCTAAACGTTCAATAGCAGTTTTAAAATCAAGGCATACTGCATTTTTCAAAGTTCCCACACCATAGCCAGCGTCCATTCTTTCTTTAGCAGCACGTGAAGCGACATCTCGAGGCACTAAATTACCAAATGCAGGATAACGTCGCTCCAAGTAATAATCTCTATCTTCATCAGGAATATCTCCTGGAGCACGTTTTTCATCTTTATTTTTTGGAACCCAAATACGACCATCATTACGTAGGGATTCAGACATTAAAGTTAATTTCGATTGATGTTCACCAGACTGTGGTAAAGCTGTAGGATGAATTTGTGTCCATGAAGGGTTTGCAAAATAAGCTCCTTTTTTATGAGCCCGCCAATTTGCCGAGCCGTTTGAATTCATAGCCAAAGTAGATAGATAAAATATTTTGCCAAAACCTCCTGTTCCAAACACAACTGCATGTGCTGCGTGACGTGAAACTTCACCTGTATCCAAATTACGAGCAATTATACCTCGGGCTTTTCCATTAACGATAACAATATCTAAAATTTCATGTCGGTTGTATTGTTTTAATTTACCAACTTTAATTTGTTTCATCATTGCTTGGTAGGTAGCTAATAAGAGTTGTTGCCCTGTTTGACCACGAGCATAAAATGTACGAGAAACTAATACTCCACCAAACGAACGATTACTTAAATAACCTCCATATTCTCTTCCAAATGGCACTCCTTGTGCTACCATATGATCTATCAAATTAACAGATATTTCAGCCATTCTGTATACATTCGCTTCTCGAGATCTGAAATCACCTCCTTTAATTGTATCATAAAACATTCGATAAACATTATCTCCGTCATTTTTGTAATTTTTTGCCGCATTTACACCGCCTTGTGCCGTCACAGAATGAGCTCGTCTTGCAGAATCTTGAAAAAAGAAGACCTTCACATTGTAGCCCAATTCAGCCAAAGAAGCTGCTGCTCCGCCACCAGATAACCCACCACCAACTACAATGATATCAAGTTTTTTACGATTTGCTGGGTTTACAAGATGCGTTTTAGCAAGATAATTTTGCCATTTATCTTTTAAAGGTCCTACAGGAATTTTTGCATTTAGAGTCATGATATTTTATTTGAAATAAAGAATAATTGGAATGATTGCGTATAGTATTATCATAACCAAAGAAAACCACAAAGCAATAATTTTTATGATATTCATTGTTTTTTTAGGATAAA
>JAAXQB010000131.1 GCA_012329085.1 Methanosarcinales archaeon
GCTCGTTCGTGCCTCACTGCATTCGGCACGAACTTAAATGCAAAATGCAAAACGCAAAATGCAAAATAACAACTCAAAATGCAAAATAAATTTTAAAAAATGTTTTGAGTTTTGCACTGTTGTTTTTCACTTTTCGTTTTTCGATTTACGCTTCTTTCGTGCCGAGCATAGCGAGGCGCGAGCGATAGTGGCAAACGGGTTAGTAACACGTAGATATCAACCCCATTCACAGGCATAACCAGTTGAAAAGCTGGCTAATTCCTGATAGTCCCAGCACCACTTTTACCAAAGTTAAATGAAATAAATCTTAAATTTCAAATTAATTTTGAAAAATAAAATCAAAAAGTTTTTTAAACTTTTTTGATATATTTAATTTTAGTAAAAGTGGTGCTGGGTAAAGGTTTACGCAAGTATTCCGGAATGGGATGAGTCTGCGGCCTATCAGCTTGTTGGTGAGGTAATGGCTCACCAAGGCGATGACGGGTAGGGGATGTGAGAGCATGTTCCCCAACAATGGCA
>JAAXQB010000246.1 GCA_012329085.1 Methanosarcinales archaeon
AAACTATTTCTTCAATATCTTCTGGTTTTAATTTTATCTCTTTAAGCGTTTCTTTTACTAATTCCATAGAACGATTAATATATTCATTAACCATATTTTCTAATTTAGCCCGAGTAAATTTATAAAGAAGATGCTTAGGTCCTTGGTCGTCAGAAGTGACAAAAGGAATATTAATTTCTGTTTCTACGGTGGTTGATAGTTCAATTTTGGCTTTTTCAGCAGATTCTTTAAGTCGCTGTAATGCTAAAGCATCTGTTGATAAATCAAGCCCTTGGTCTTTTTTAAACTCACTCACTAACCAGTCAATTATTTTTTGGTCAAAATCATCACCACCAAGATGGGTGTCTCCGTTTGTTGCTTTTACTTCTACGGTATCTTCTCCAACATCTAAAATAGAAATATCAAAAGTGCCGCCACCAAAATCATAAACAACTATTTGTTGGTCTTTCTTTTTCGTAAAACCGTAAGCCAGAGCAGCTGCGGTTGGTTCGTTGATAATTCTTTTAACTTTAAAACCAGCAATTTCACCTGCTATTTTGGTTTCTTTCCTTTGAGCGTCATCAAAATAAGCTGGACAAGTAATAATTGCTTCTTCAATTTTTTCTCCTATTCTTTCTTCAGCATCTTTTTTGAGTTTCCGTAAAATCATTGCTAAAATTTCAGCTGACTTATACCACCTTTCCCCCATCTTAATTTCTACTCCTTTATCAGAAGATTCTCTAATTTCATATGGTAAAAGTTTTTTGTTTTTTTGAACTTCAGGATCAGAAAACCTTCTGCCAACTAATCGTTTTACAGAGAAAATTGTATTATGAGGATTAGTAATTTGCTGCCTGCGAGCAATAGTGCCAACTACTATTTCTTTATTTTTAGTAAAGGCAACTACTGAAGGTGTAGTTCGATTACCTTCTTTATTTTCAATTATTTTTGGTTCACCAGCTTCTATAACTGCGACTGCAGAAAAAGTGGTTCCTAAATCAATTCCTATTATTTTAGACATAAATGTAAAAAATTTCTAATTTCTAATACCTAATGAAATACCCAATGATTAAATATCTAACAAAATAAAAATTTTTAGACATTAAGCATTAGACATTAAGAATTTTATTAGAAATTAGATATTAGAAATTAGATATTTATAAAAATTATTATTTAATGACCTTTACTTTGGCAGGTCTAACAACCTTACCATATAGTGTATAACCTTTTTCTATTTCTTTTGCAACTATGCCAGCTTTTTCATCTTTCTTTTCTACCATTTCTATTGCTTCGTGAAGATTAGGGTCAAAAGTTTTTCCTTTGGCTTTTATCTCTTCTACTCCTTGATTTTTGAGAAAGGATTCAAATTGTTTCTTAATTTGAAAAAATCCTTGAATTATTTCTTTATTTTTTATCTCCTCGGCAATTTCTCTTTCTGCCCTGTCAAAACTATCAAAAATGGGTAAAATTTTTAAAATTAAATCTTCAGTAATATATTCTGCCAATCCCTTATTTCTGTCTGTTTCTTTATTTTTATAATTTAAAAAATCTGCCTGAGTTCTTTGCCAGCCAGCAAGATATTCTTTTTTTATTTTCTGGCATTCTTTTAATTCCTTTGATAAGTCCTTTATGCTAATTTTTTTCTTTTTTATATTTCTCTTCATAACGAACGAATCTTATTTTTTTATCTACAAATTACATCTTTAGAATAGCATATCTTTTTCATTTGTCAAATTTCATATATTGGCAGAGAACAGTCCTTTGGAGCATGATGGGGAAGGTTTGTTTATAATAGGTTAATAAAAAGACTTGCTAAAAACAATGCTCTTTGTTATCTTAAAGATGAGATAAGTTTTGATTATGGACCAAACATTTTCAAAAACCAAAACATCAATTACAGACAAATTGCCACCTCAATCAGTAGAGGCAGAGCAATGCTTGCTGGGCTCGTTATTGTTAGATAACACTGCTATTATTAAAATAGCTGACTCAGTAGTGGCTAAAGATTTTTATAAAGCAATTCATCAAGAAATTTATCAAGCAATGGTTGATTTATTTGAAAAGAGCGAGCCAGTGGATATGGTTTCTGTAAAAAATCGATTGAAGAGCAAAAAAAAATTAGAAGAAATTGGCGGTAATGCCTATCTAAGTTCTTTAATGAATAGTGTTCCAACTGCCACTCATGTCTTAAGTTATGCTAAAATTGTCCAACAAAAAAGAATTTTGAGAGATTTGATTAATGCTAGTTATGACATTGGAGCAATGGGCTATAATGAATCAGAAGATGTTGACTTGATTTTAGACCAAGCAGAAAAAAGAATTTTTAGTATTGCTCAAAAATCTCTTACCCAAAGATTTATCTCTGTAAAATCAAGCCTTGAATCTGCTTTTGAAAGAATTGATAAACTTTCAAAAGGAGGCGAAATCTTTAGAGGGCTTTCAACAGGCTTTTCTGGTTTAGATAATATCTTAGCTGGTTTACAAAAATCAGACCTTGTTGTTTTAGCTTCACGGCCTTCTTTAGGAAAAACAACCTTAGCCCTTGATATTGCCCGTTATGCAGCTATTCACCAAAAAATTCCAGTTGGAATTTTTAGTTTAGAAATGTCAATGGATCAATTAACAGACAGGTTAATTGCTGCTCAGGCCAATGTGGATTTATGGCGATTAAGAACTGGACGACTTTCAGGGCAAGGAGATAATAATGATTTCACCAGAATTCAGCAGGCATTAGGAGTTTTAGCAGAGACCCCGATTTTTATTGATGATGCTGCCTCATCAAACATTCTTCAAATGAAGGCAATGTCTCGACGGCTTCAGGTTGACCAAGGATTAGGATTAATTATTATTGATTATCTTCAGTTAATGGAACCAAGAGATACTAGTGTTGGCGTGGTTCAACAGGTATCAGAAAATTGTCGAGCTCTTAAAACATTAGCCAGAGAACTTAACATACCAGTTTTAGTCTTATCACAACTTTCCAGAGCAGTAGAACATCGCTCCCCTCAAATTCCGCGATTATCTGACCTCCGTGAATCTGGTTCGATCGAACAAGATGCGGACGTAGTTATGTTTCTTCATCGGGAAGATAAATATAGGCCAGATACCTCAAGAAAAAATATTGTTGATGTTTTAATTGCCAAACATCGTAATGGTCCAGTTGGGAAAGTAGAACTTTATTTTGACGAAAGAAGAGTGAGTTTTAGAACAATAGAAAAACATCAAGAATCAGAACAATGATTATGTTTTCTCCTTTTATTGAAAAACTCATTAAACAGTTTGCTAAATTTCCAACAATAGGCCCGCGAGCTGCGACCCGATTTGTTTTTTATTTATTACAAGCCCCTCAAGAAGAGGTTAAGCAACTCTCAAAAACTATTTCTGAGCTTCATAAAACAATAAAAATCTGTACTTTCTGTTTTAATCTCTTTGAACCGAGTTCTCATACAGAAGATAAGTGTCTTTGTGAAATTTGTTCTTCTGCTATGCGGGATAAAAAAGTTATTTGTATAGTAGAAAAAATAGTTGACTTGGCTGTAATTGAAAAAACAAAAAAATATAAAGGGCTTTATTTTGTTTTAGGAGAGAATGTTCTTAATTCCAAACAAGAAATTCTTGAAAGAACAAGAATCCAAGAATTAATTAAAAGAATTAAAAATCCTGCTGATTTTCATATTTCAAAAGCTAATTTTAAAGAAATTATTATTGCAACTAATCCTACTATTGAAGGGACAGCAATGGCTATCTATTTAGAAAGAATTCTTAAGCCCTTAAATAAAAAAATCACTCGTCTGGGCATAGGACTGCCATTAGGGGGTGAATTAGAATATGCTGACGAAGAGACCCTATCTTCTTCTTTTGAAAGCAGGAAATGAAAGATTCTCATTCTGAGCCACCCTCCTCTGTCATTCTGAGCCGTTTAGGCGAAGAAT
>JAAXQB010000063.1 GCA_012329085.1 Methanosarcinales archaeon
ATTGTATTATATTGTTGTCTGACATGTGTCTGACAGAGGTCTGACACTCGTATGCCATATGTCAGCTAATTGTCTGACATTTGTATGACTTCTGTCTGACAAATACTATGTATTTATTAGTATAAATAAGTATTGTTTGAAATGAGATTTAAAATTATTAGTTTATTACTATATATAATAAAAAATTTAAATATATTGCATATCAAAAATATAGAATTCTATTTTATACCATTGAATTTAATGATTTTACATAGATTTTAAAATTAATCAAAGATTTTTTTAAACTCATTCTTGAAAAGAATGAGTGTTTACGATCATTCATTCTGAATGATCTATAAAAAATATTATAAAAATAAATAAACAATGTATTTAAGAAGTTAAAATAAAAATTGCATATTTTATAAAAAGATTATATTAAAGTAATATTTACAACATAAAATTTAATTTCTTTGTATGCATGATTTTAATTTTATGAAAAAGTTCCAATTTTTCGAATTATTGAAATTTTAAAAAGTATTTCCATTAAGCTAAAAATTGAAACATCATATTGCGATTTGAATAAATTATAAAATCAAAAAAAAAATATTTAAAATAATATCATATATTATTCGCAAGAAATGTAGAAATATTTGCAAAAATATCAGATGATGCATCAAACTTTATATATTTTTCCAAACTATTATATATTAGTTTTACAATATTTTTATTAAAATACAAATATGTATTACGAGAAAAAAAGGATATTTCTCTAAGCATATAATATACGCTCGTTCGTTCGAAAATCAAAGATTTTCTCATACGCTCATTCGTTCGAAAATCAAAGATTTTCTTAAACTCATTCTGAAAGAATGAGTGATTACGCTCATTCGTTCGAAAATCAAAGATTTTCTCATACGCTCGTTCGTTCCGAACGAGCTTTCCGAATGAGCTTTTCGAATGAGCTATTAAAAATTTCTCTCCGCATATAGTGTTATAAATTATATTCTAACTCTCGTTCGTTTCGAACAATCTATAAAAAATTTAAAAATCAATATTTTAAATAACTTAAATATGTTCCAAAAAACATCATCAATAATTGAAAATTGTTTGCACGATAATTCACATAAAAAAGATGAATCGTTTACAACGATATCAAAGTTACAACATACAGAAAATATAGGATTTATTGACATTGGTACAAATTCAATTAGATTAGTTGTTGCTAAAATAAATAAAAATTATACACACACATTACTCACAGAAAGAAAAGAAGTTGTACGACTTGGGGAAGGTGAATTTGAAAAAAATTATTTAACAGATGCTGCAATGAATCGTGCAATATTTGTATGTAAGCAATTTGTTAAATTTGCAACAAATTTTAATGTTAAAAAGATTTTTGCAGTTGCAACTTCTGCCACGCGGGATGCTGAAAATAAAAGTATATTTTTAGAACGACTTAAAATAGAAGCAAATCTCGACGCAAGAGTAATTTCTGGAAAAGAAGAAGCACGGTTAATATATTTAGGTGTATTAAGTGTTGTTGATTTGGAACAAAAGAATGCACTCTTTATTGATATTGGGGGTGGAAGTACAGAGATTATTGTTGGAGATAAATTTAAACCACGCATTTTAAACTCATTAAAAATTGGTGCAATAAGGCTTACCAATATGTTTTTTGAGTCGGGAACAAAAGATATTGTAACTCAAAAAACATACAATGGTATTAAAAATTATGTTTTAAATGAAAGTGTTGGTGCACTTTCCAAAATAAAAAATGAAAAAATAGATGTTGTATATGGAAGTTCTGGAACCATACAAAATCTTGCAAAAATTGCACATAAAACATATTCATCAGAATCTAATCATGATTCTAATAAATACTCACTTGTTCTTGAAAATTTAAAAAAAATTCAAAAAATTCTTTGCTCACTTCCAATAGAAAAAAGAAAAAAAATATCTGGATTAAATCCGAATCGGGCAGATATAATTATTGCAGGTGCCGCAATTCTTGAAACACTTATGGAAGAACTTGAAATTTCTAAAATATTCATTAGTGATAAAGGTGTCAGAGATGGTATGATTGCAGATTATATTTCCAGAATAAAAGAATCTGGTGCTAATGATAGCTTATCTTTAAGAGAACAATCTGTAATTAAACTTGGATGTATGTGTAGAATTAATGAAACGCATTCTATAACTGTAACACGATTTGCATTGAATTTATTCGATAGTGCTTTTAGATTGAGCATTCATTCATTTGGAAAATGGGAGCGGGATTTACTTAAATTTGCATCATATTTACATAGTATTGGCACAATTATTTCATATAGTAATTATCAACTTCATTCTAAATATATCATTTTAAATTCTGAACTTTTGGGATTTGACCAAAAAGAACTTTTTATTATTTCAGAGATTGTTAAAAATCATAGAAAAAAAATTTCTAAAAATAAAGATGCACTATCCATTCTTTATGAAAAAGAATTGCATGATACAATTCAACTTCTTTCAGGATTTATGCGATTAGCAGAACATTTTGATAGAAACCGTACAAATACAATATCAAATATTGAATTTATTAAATCTTCTAATGAAAATGAATTTCATATTAAAATATCATGCGAAAGTGATTGCTTACTTGAAATATCGGCAATTAAATCAGATTCAAACGCGCTTGAAAAATTATTTTGTAAAAAAATTATCGTGGTGTCGTCTTGTGATTGTAATTATGAGTTAATATGATGTGTTTATCAATATTTTTCTTTTCAAAACTAAAATTAAAAACACATTTTATTAGAAAGATATACAATTCTTACTTCAATATATTTACATTTTTCTATTTGGGGAATTTTGAGGGGACAAAAGTGTTTATTTTTTCATCACATCATCAATATCTCAATTATTTCTTTTTAATAAAATCTTTTATTTCTATGATAATTTTTTATAGAGATTCTATATAAAATCAAGATGATATATTAATAGATCCATTACTATCTAATTATATCACGAATTTTAAACACAATCATCTATTCAATGCTTTATTTTGAATTGATATATTTTTATCAAACTCTTCATAATCATTGGGCAATACTTCAAATACTTTATACAATGGATTAACAAACTCAATTATTTCTTGCAAACATTCATCTTTAAATGGCATGTGAGTATCAATATTTTTTATATGCTGACTAGCTGCAATATACTTGTCCCATATATTTTCTTGATTCATTATTTCATTCATTTTTTCTGTATGTTTTTGATTAAAATATTCACCTGTAAGTGAGCTGTTGATGTGCATTCCATATATTTCAGATTTTAAATTTCCAAGCCTATCAATTTTATCTATTATATAATCTTTTGCATCAATTTCATTAGTAAGATTGGGGTTTGTTATCATCATATGCCCCAAATCTAATAAAAACCCTTTATTTTGATATTTGATTTTTTTAAAGAATTTTTTTGTAAGAGTTGGATTTAAAAAATTAAGTCCCGGCCACCATAGGTTTTCAAAAAGAAGTTTTATATCGCAATTTTCATCATCAAAAGATGCATTGATAAGCTCAATCGATGCTTCTAAAACATCCCAATCACTATATGAAAATTTTTTTGTGAATATGTGTTCCATTTCTACATGACTTACATGAAATACCATGTATTTAACATTAAGTTTTTTTGCAAGGCAAAATTCATTCTTATAATGTTCTATTAATACATCTGGTGTTGTGCCTCCATAAAACATTTCTATATTTTCTAATGATCCAAATTGTTTTATGCATGCTTTTTCATCTTCTTTCCAGAAATCGAGCCAAATAGGCCAAAACTTAAGATGTAATCCATGAATTATATTTTTTGGAATTTTTTCTATGTCCAATCCATTTTGAAAAAATAGTTCAATTCCATCTAATTTATGTCGTTTTAAAAAGTCGATTAAACGATTCCAATCTTCATTTATAAATTCTGCTTTTAATGAAGGTGTAGAGATATTTGTTAGAAACAATTTTTTTTACCTTGTGATTATGTATTGATTTTTATTTAAACTATCATTCATTTATAGTTTTAGGAGTTACGCAGTTGATCTAGGTAGGGTGTACACAGGATGAGCCAAATAAGAGCGAATTGCATCTCGGATAATGCTCGTCTTGGCCTCAAACCACGATATTCCCGTGCGCAGGCGATATACC
>JAAXQB010000282.1 GCA_012329085.1 Methanosarcinales archaeon
GAAAAGTAATACGCTATCACCTGGTTCTATTTTTGTAGGTTCTGTATGATAGGATATAATTTTAAGATCTGGTATAGATTCTATGAGTATTTGTATCTCGTTGCTAAATTCACGGATTTGTCCATTAGAAGCCTTATATGAAATAGTAATTGGGATGCTATGCTTGCCTGGTAAAGTACCTTCAGGAATGTCAATATGGAATATTACCCCCCTTACATCTCCATGATTTAATCTGCCAATATGCACATGATCTGTGCCTGACCATGATGGTTTAAATCCTGCATAAAACACATTTAATATTACCTCAATATTCTCTGCATGTCCTTCACCTTGATTTTCTATAAATACTCTAACTTTAACATTTTCATCATCTGGTCGTATATTTAAAGGATTTGTTATGACTTGTCCAATATTAAATAATGGCTCTCCTATTACATTAAAATGGATTCCAATATTTGCAATTCGTGGAATTTTAGTGGATATTGTTTTTGTTATAGGAATGGTTGTAACTACTCCACCTATTGTTTCTACTCTAGTACCTACAACTATTGATTTAGTAGTAAGCTCATCCCATGTAATTATAATTGGCAATAAATATACACCCGTTGGAACAGTTTCATGTACAAAAATCGTCACCTCAATCTCTTTTTCTCTAAATGAATCAAGACTTCTTATATGAATAGAATTTGACCCTATAATTGATAATTGTTCAGTGTCTTGAAATAAAATCATAATATTTGCTGCATCAAGCCCGCCATTATTTCTTAGGGTTATTGTTACAATTGTAGATTCTCCTGGTGTAAATTCATCCACATAATCTACATCATCTATTATAATTGCAGAATGTGAAGATTCTACGGTTGGCATATATATGGAAAGTGTTATTGAAAATAAGATGATAGCAATTACTATGATTGAAAATATATTAGTTTTTTTCAAAATATTTTTATTAAACATAATTTGTAAATGCGTATTTTCTAAATAAGAAAATGAGTTTGAGAAAATTTTTGTTTTTTTATAGCTCGTTCGGAACGAACGAGCGTTAGTATATAATTTATAGAATTATATACTGAGGGAAATTTCTAATTTCTCGATTTTATTTTCTACATTTGTATTTTTTTGATAGCACATTCAGAATGAATGTGCGTTAGAAAAAATCTTTGATTTTTGATAGCACATTCAGAATGAATGTGCGTAAACACTCATTCTTTTAGAATGAGTTAGAAAAAATCTTTGATTTTTGATAGCACATTCAGAATGAATGTGCGTAAACACTCATTCTTTTAGAATGAGTTAGAAAAAAATCTTTGATTTTTAATTTTTTCATTATTGAACCACCATTTTAATTATTGAAAATTAACTATTAATTAATATGATTTTAAGAGAATAAATTATTTTTTGTTAGTTATACTCAGAGAATTTTTAAATTTCTCGTTTTATTAAATAATACTTTAAAATTGTATTTTTTGATTTTTTTACTAAATATGAAATACCTAATAGTTATTGAAATATTTAATATTATAATTATACAAATCTATTATTATTTCAATTAATTTTTTTTGTAAATTCTTGCAAATTTTCAATAGATTATTTGGCACTCATTCTTAAAATTTTTTTCATTTTTTATTAATATTAAATATTATTTATGATAATATATAAAGTTAATCTATTATATAAAAAGTTAAAAAAAATATGGTATAATTGATATGACATGACATAATATGAGTTAATAATCAATAGTAGATATTAAATTTAATATTTCGCATCCCTGACAAAAACAATAAACTGAATTTATAAATTTTGTAGATTTTTTTTTGTATTTTGTATTTTGTATTTTTAATTATATATAACTTATAAAGTTATATACTTACCACTCATTTATTCTGATACGCGTTAGAGAAAATTTTAATAGCTCATGATTGAACGAATGAGCGTTATCTCGTCCTTTTTTTTACTCTTGTATATTCACAATATCTTTAATCTTAAATAATAATGCAATTGCCACCAAATAAATAAGTGCTACAACAATTGCAATTAAAAGGAAATCGATATGAACACCTAATAATCCTGCACCAATCATGGCAAAACCAAATATGATACCACTTGCACCCCAATAAGTGCCCATCATTCTTCCCCTATATGCAATGTGAGTAATATCTCCAAGATAAATTGCTTCAACTGTATCCC
Source organism: Methanosarcinales archaeon (assembly GCA_012329085.1). Next base: position 2,188 of record JAAXQB010000282.1, read on the forward strand.
ACATTCCACTTGTAAGACCACTAATTATCAACAAAATTATTATCCCAGAAACAATAATCACTAGATTTATTTCAATTATTACAATCAATGGAAATGCTAAAAAAACGAATACACTTACTATCAAACTAATAAGTAAAAATGGCTTTCTACCATATTTATCAGATAATTTTCCAGCAAAATAAGCACCAAAAGAATCTGCAATCATTGAAATACCAAGTCCTGATCCCATAAGAGCCATTCCACCCATATCAAATAAAAATGCAATTAAAAATGGATGAAATAAGCCATCAGCAAATGCTGTTAATACACATACTATAAACATTTTTTTATAATTAGAATAACCTTCTATTTTTTTATACATGATGATAATTACCTTTTATTTCTATTTGTATTAACATCTTTTTTATGTCATATATAGCAATAACATACTCATAAAATTTTAAAACATATTACAATATACATTCCATCAAATGTTATGCTATTTTACATAACTTACCAACAATTTAAAAAATTAAGTAGAAATTTACCAAAACAATTTAATATCACGCTTTACATTAATATATCATAAAAAAGCACAAGTAATATTACGGAGATTCCATAAAAAATGATAAAAGAAATATCCAATCAATATAATGCAAATGAGCTTGAAAAAAACATTCATGCATTATGGGATGAAATTAAAGCATACGAAAAAGCACGAAATAAAAAAGATGGACCAAACTTCTTATTTGTGGATGGTCCGCCATATACTACAGGAAATATACACCTTGGCACAGCATGGAATAAAATATTAAAAGATTGTGTATTGCGACACCGCTCTATGAATGGCTTTCATGTTATAGAGCGCGCAGGTTGGGATATGCATGGATTGCCAATTGAAGTTAAAGTCGAAGAATTGCTTGGATTTAAATCAAAAAAAGATATTGAAGAATATGGTGTTGGAAATTTTATAGAAAAATGCAAAGAGTTTGCATTAGATAAAAAAGACAGCATGACTGAGCAATTTAAGATGCTTGGAGTGTGGCTTAATTGGAAAGAGCCATATATGACCCTAAAAAATGAATATATTGAAGCTGCATGGTGGGCTATTAAAAAAGCAGATGAAAAAAATCTTGTTGAAATTGGAAAGCGGGTTGTCAATTGGTGTCCTAGATGTGAAACTGCAATTGCAGATTCTGAAGTTGAATATAAGAATAAGAGAGACCCATCTATTTATATAAAATTTGAATTGAAAGATTTTAAGAATACATATCTTGTAATCTGGACTACGACACCTTGGACAATTCCTGCAAACATGGCAGTAGCTATAAATCCTAAATTCGAATATTCAAAAGTTAAAGTGATTAAAAAAGATGGGGAGCTATGCGAATATTTAATAATTGCATCAGATCTTGTTGAAGCTGTTGTTAAAAAAGGAGGCTATGAATCCTATGAAATTATTGAAATCATAAAAGGTGCGGATTTAAAGGGTGCATATACTCACCCACTTGTAGATTTAGTGCCAAAACAGAGTGAATTTGAACATAATATTTATCCTGCAAATTTTGTCACTTCTGAAAATACAGGTTGTGTGCATATAGCAACAGGGCACGGCATGGATGATTTTGAAATTGGTATTAAAAATAACATTCCGATATTTTGTCCAGTTGGATCAAATGGCAGCTATACGGATATGGCTGGAAAATATGCAGGAATGGATATAAGAGATGCAAATAATGAAATAATGTCTGATTTAGAATCAAATGGTCTTTTACTGTTTAAAAGTTCAATATCTCACAGGTATGGACATTGCTGGCGATGTAAAACTCCGATAATATATCTTGCAACAGAACAGCTATTTGTTAAAATACCAGAGATTAAAGAAGATATGCTTTGCGAAATTGAAAAGGTAAAATGGCATCCAGATTGGGCAGGTTCTGCACGATTTAAATCGTGGGTAGAGGATGCAAGAGATTGGTGTGTTTCAAGGCAAAGGTATTGGGGAATTCCAATTCCAATATGGAGATGTGATTCTTGCAATATTCAGCATGTAATTGGTACAAAAAAAGAACTTATAGAAAAAACAGGTGCAGACCCATCAATTGAATTACATAGACCTTACATAGATGAGCTTACTATAAAATGCGAGTGTGGAAAAGATATGAGTCGCACAGAAGATGTGTTTGATGTGTGGTTTGATTCTGCGGTTGCATCATGGGCAACTCTTGATTTTCCGCATACTGATAAAGACTTTAATAAATATTGGCCAGCTGATTTCATCACAGAAGGGCATGATCAAACGCGCGGATGGTTTTATTCACAAATGGGAGCAAGTATGATTTCGCATGGCACGGCACCATATAAAACTGTTCTCATGCATGGATTTACTCTTGATAAAGATGGTAAAAAAATGTCAAAAAGTATTGGAAATGTCATCACTCCAATCGAGGTTATAGATAAATATGGGGCAGATGCATTAAGGGCATATATTTTGTCTGCAAGTGCTCCATGGGAGGATGTGAAATTTATATGGGACGAAGTTGCAACCATCCATAGAACACTGAATATTTTTTGGAATGTGTATCGATTTCCGATTCCATACATGGTGCTTGATAAATTTAATCCAATGGAAATTTCGTTTGAATCTGTGCAACCTAATTTGCGTAAAGAAGATAAATATATTCTTTCATGTTTAAATTCATTGATTGAAAGCGTAGATCTATCGATTGATAAATATTTGATACATAAGGCAATCCGTTCAATTAATGAATTTATCGTGGAAAAAGTATCGAGATGGTATATACCTCTTGTGCGACCGCGAACTTGGACTGAATCGGATGACCCTGATAAACTTGCTGCATATAGAGTGTTGTATGAGGTAATGGTCACAACTTCAAAGCTTATGGCACCATTTATGCCACATATTGCAGAGGAGATATATCAAAATCTTGTAGTGAATGTCGAGAATAATGCACTTGAATCTGTGCATCTTTGCGATTGGCCTATTAAAAATGATGCTCTTATCGATAAAAAACTTGAATTATCCATAGAAATTACGCGATCTATTGTAGAAGTTAATGCAAATCTTAGACAAAAAGTTGGAAGAAAACTTAGATGGCCTGTGTCAAAAATTGTGATAATTCCTAATAAAGATAATAGAAATGTGTATGAAGCTGTTGAAGGTATGCGAACAGTGCTTATGAGTCAAACAAATTCAAAGAATATTTTGCTTGTTGATGCGTGGGGTGAAGTTGGGAAAGAGATTGTTCCAAACATGGGATTGCTTGGACCTGCATTTAAAAAAGATGCAAAGGTTGTGGCTAATGCATTAAAATCTAATGATTGCGAACTTGTATTTAATTCAATAAAGGATAATGGCAATTTTATGCTTAATATTGATGAAAGAATTGTTGAAATTACAAAAGAAATGGTAAGTTTTAGTGAGACAATTCCAGAGCTTGTTGTGAAAGGAGAATTTGAAGGTGGGCAAATATTTGTAGATGCAAGATTAACGCCAGAAATTGAGGCAGAAGGATATTCACGGGAAGTTATTAGAAGAATACAGGATATGCGAAAAGAATTTGGTCTTGCAGTTGAAGACACTATTGAGGCATATGTTGAAATAAAAGATGAGCGAGTTGTTGAATTTGTGTCTTCTTTGAAGGAGTATATTGCAAAAGAAGTTCGTGCAGATTCTTTGGAATTTGAGAGTGATGTTGAAGTCAAGGGCAAATTTTTGAAAGAATGGAGTGTTGAAGGGATTGTGATAAATATCGGTATTTCAAAAATAGTATGAATTTTGAATTGTGGAATCCAATCTATCAAAAAATTCTTGATGATTTTAAATTTGATAGAAAAGCAGATGATTATGCGGCAAAGATTTTATCAGATATGATAATTAAAAGAGATGATTTAATTGATAGAGCTGTGTTTTTAGATATTGTGAATGGAAAAGATGTAATTGTGTGCGGAAATGCACCTTCTTTAAAAGATGATATTGAAAGATTGGATTGTGCAAATTTTGTGATGATTGTTGCAGATGGTGCAACGACTGTTGTATTGGATTCTGGAATTGTTCCTGATATTATTGTGACAGATCTTGATGGGGATGTTAAGCGGGAAGTTTTAGCGAATAAGAGTGGTTCGGTGGTTGTTATCCATGCACATGGAAATAATATTGATGCATTAGAGAAGTGGGTTCCGTTATTTAATGGAATATTATGCACAACTCAATCTAAACCATTTGGATCTTTGCATAATTTTGGAGGATTTACGGATGGGGATCGTGCTGTATATATTGCATATGAGTTTAATGCAAAGAACATTAAGCTTGCTGGGTTTAATTTTGAAGATTTGGATGTGACTGATATGAAAAAAAAGAAATTGAAATGGGCAAAATATTTGATTGGTAGATTAGATTTGAAATGATGGTAACTTTTTTATTTTTTGAGCGGAAAAAATTTATTTATATCATTTTTGTCGATTGTTTTTTTTATCTGAAATAAAATATACAAACACTCAAACTTTTCAAAATGAGTTTTAGAAAATCTTTGATTTTAGTATTATGCAATAAGAGAAAATTTTAATAGCTCATTTAAAACGAATGATCGTTATTTCGCAATACGATTACCACACGATAAATTATAAGTTATTAATGTTTCGGAGATGTGTGAAGTTTATCCACAAAGTGGGTAAATTTGGACATAGCCGAAGGCGAAGCCACATATCCGCCTATTATAAGTGACTCCAATAGGAACAAGGTGCGAAGCACCGCAGAGTGCCCAAGCCAGCTAACATCATCTCTGATTTTATTCCAAATCTTTTAACATTTTCTCAAACAATGGTTTAATGCCGGGTATTCTCTTTTTAACTGTATCCCAGACAACTTTCATATCTACCCCAAAATACCCATGGATTACTTTGTCCCTCATTCCCGCCATCCCCTTCCAGGGAACTTCGGGATATTTTTCCCTTACATCTTCAGGTATGTTCTTAACCGCCTCGCCGATTATCTCAATTGCCCTTACAACAGCAAAAACAGTCTTAGAATCTTTAAGTGAATTCATCATAAGATATACCCTCGACAAACTGTGATGCTTTATTCATCGCATTAATGATATCCTCAACGAAATCTCCTATTTCCCTTTTCATAAATATACAACCTCCTTTAAAATCCGTTTTCCTATCCTCGGCTTGAGAGCTGATTTTATCACTAGATCAACTTTTGTTCCTAATAAATCTGACAAATATTCTTCAAGCTCAACAAATTTTATTAGATCCATCTCAGCTTTTGGATAAAATTCAATTAGAATATCAATATCACTGCTTTTTTTATGTTCATCCCTTACATAAGAGCCAAATATCCCAATTTCCTTAACACCAAATTTTTTCTTAAGCTTTTTTTCATGACTTTCAAGAACAGCCTTTATTTCATCAAGTGATTTATCTGATATCATATTTACACCTTGTTTTGTGATTCTATTCCAACCTTTAAATAAGTTATCATATCGGGGCTTGGGAATTTCACTTAACTACCGATATTCTTTCAAATACCGTACCTTTCGTTGCATGTATTTTTCCATCGACCCTTGCAGTTTCATGGATTGTCACAAATTGTGCATTAATATTACCAAGAATATGACTTTTTTCCCCAATATATATCTCCTTTTTTGATTCAATATTACCATGTATTGAATTTTTCATTCCAATAGTTAAATTTTGCTTTGTTTTAATGCTACCATATAAAATATTATTAGACTCCATATCAAAAGATTTTGCACGGATATTACCAATTAGCCTGCAATCGTTTCCTATAATTGCATGATCTGGAACAGAAATTAAATCATTTGAGATTTTTGATTCATATGGAATGATCATAATTTTATTTTCAAAAATAGCATCTTGAATTTCCATAGATTTGTAATTTTTTTCTATTTCCTCCTCTTCCTCATCTTCGATTAAATCTTCGAGTGCTTTTTCTACTTCTTCATCTTTTCCAAGTCGCAACATTTCATTAATATACAAAAATAAAAATACCATCATTGGAATTGGGTTTCTAATTGTGATATTCCCTTTTGCTTCAAATCCTTCATTTATTCTTACATCGTCCCCAATATCTAAATTTCCAGAAACTTTCAATCTACCTTTTATTGTCACAAAATCTCCAAAATATGCATTTTCTTTTATTTCTACATCCCCATCTATTTCAGACCACATATCTATTTTAGCATCGGATTTGGTGGTAATATTACCATTCACTTTTACCTTTTCTCCAATAATTACAAAATCTGAGATAAGACCATAAAATATATTGGAATGTCCTCCTATGATTATTCCATTTTCTACAATAATTGAATTTGCTTCCATTATCGTATTATCGGGAATTATTAATTTATTTAAAAATTCTTTTTTTGTAATATATATCAACTCTATGTAAAATCTTGATTATTTTTAGTGCTAACATAAGTATTATATTTTTCTATTCATTATAATATTTAAATTTTTTTTTTGCAATATTATTGTATGGTGTATTATCAAATTTTTTATAGCACATTCAGAACGAATGAGCGTAAACATTCGTTCTTTCAGAATGAGTTTAAGAAAATCTTTGATAGATCATTTGGAACAAATAATCGTTTGCACATTCGGAACGAATGGGTGTTATTCGAACAAACGAGCGTTAGTATATAATTTGTAACATTGCGTGCTAAGAAAAATTTTCAATTTTTCAGCATAAGTTTCATATTGTCAATAATAACACAATTTCACCATATAAAATCATAAGACTAAATCAATAATATCATATTAAAATTTAACTGATAAATCAGGTTTTGCAAACCAGGGAATAGCTGCAAGTGCACCAATTATTCCATCACCATTAAGTAAAACTTGAACGCTATTTTTTTTGATAGATTCGAGTGCATCATCTCGTGTAATCTCTCGACTTCTACATTTTTCACTATATCCATTTAAACAATCTGCATTAAATCCAGAATATGCAACCATACCTGTTTCTTTTGATACACTGTATTTTAATAAAGCATTCTTTATATTTATAATAATTTCATTTTTTACTTTTTCATTCACACATGCAAATTCAAGTACAATAGAAACACAGTTTTGAGTTTTTCTATCAACTGGAAATAATTGTACAATAGAATGAGATAGGTATATGGATTCATTACAACTTAATGCTTTTGCAATATTATGAGCAAGTGCCCATGTTGCACCTTCGTCTTTTGTATCTGTGTCATCAACTCCAATTAACAATCGTTCTCGCCTTGGAATTATGATGGTTCCTTTTGCAGCCCTACCACCCCCAGAAGTTGTTATGTTGTAATCAATTACGCCATCAGCCATTGCCCTACATTTTGTTGCACCAACACCTCCTCCCCCAAGTCCAGCATAAGTAACTTTTACAAAATTTCCCTCTACACTAATAGACTCAATACCAGCTGGCATTATAGATGATTTTAGATTAAGTTTTGATTTTTTTACTTTTGCAAGATATCGCGTTGTAGTTCCAAATGAATTTATTTGTTGAACAATTGGGCTTTGTAAATAATGGTGTTTAGCCCATGCTGCCCCACCATAACAATTTGTATCTTCAATCAACTCCACATATTCATTATTGGAATCGCATATTGCATATATTCCTTTGTAAGGTATTGCGTAAGGGTCATTAAGTTGTACTTCTTTCATTCATTTATAAATTGTGTGCCAACACTTAAATATTTTGTGCAACTTAAATTTAATTATAAATTATTGTTGGTATAATATATATGCAACATTAACAAAATAAAATTAATAAACGGAGTTAAAAATATGGGACTTATAGGTAGAATGAACACGATTGTAAAATCAAAAATGAATAAATTATTAAATAGATATGAAGATCCAAGAGAAACACTAGACTATTCTTATGAAAAACAGCTCGAACTATTAAGGAATGTTAAAAGAGGTGTTGCAGAGGTTACTACAGCTAAAAAAAGACTTGAATTGCAAAAAAAGAAACTTGAACAAAATATTGTAAAATTAGATAGCCAAGCTCGAAACGCATTAAAATCAGATAGAGAAGATTTGGCACGAATTGCTCTTGAACGAAAAAGTAATTCAAAATTAGAAGTAGAATCTCTTGAACAACAAATTAAAGACATTCAAAAAGAACAAGATAAATTAGTAGCAACTGAACAACGGCTTGCTGCAAAGATCGCAACATTCCGCACTACCAAAGAAACTATTAAAGCTAAATATAGTGCCGCAGAAGCTCAGGTTAAAATTACAGAATCTGTAAGTGGAATTAGTGAAGAAATGAGTGATGTAGGGCTTGCAATGCAAAGAGCACATGATAAAACAGAAGATATGACAGCTCGTGCATCTGCTCTTGATGAATTAATAGAATCTGGAACCTTAGACGATTCTATGGGTGTAGAAGGAGATGACATTGATAAAGAGCTTGCAAAAATACAAACAAAAAGCGATGCAGACAATGAACTTGAAGCATTGAAAAAGGAGATGAATAAATGATTGTAAGGATGATGGGAGAAGGTCAATACGAACTTGATAGTGAGTGTATTAAAGAAGTTAATAAAATCGATAATGAAATTACTGATTTTGTAGAAAATGATGATGCTGAATCATTTAAAACTTCATTTTTAAAAATGAAAGAATATATAAGAGCAAATGGGGATAAAATTCCAGATGATGTCATAAAACCAAGTGAGTTAGTTATTCCACCATGCGATCTTACGATTGAAGAGGCAAAGAAATTGTTTAAGGATGATGGGATGATACCAGATTAAAGACATTTACTTGAGATTTAAGTTTTAAGAATTATAGGATTACTTAAATGTAGGAAATGGATATAATATGAAAAAATGGAATAAAGATTACGGATTGCAATTTAGAATGGTGCTTACGATATTTTTGCTTGTCGTAGTGTATTTATTCTTTTTAGCACTGATGGGAATAATTTCATATATAATAGTGTATAATATTATGTATATTAGTGGCATCAGTGATATTATGATTATTTTTATAGCATTCATGATTGGTATATTAATATTGCTTTCATTTTTCCAATTCTACTCAGATAATATTGCTTTAAAATGTATGGGTGCAGAAATTATTACTGAACAAGAAGAGCCACACCTTCATGAAACTGTATCAAGACTTTGTGCAATTGTAGATTTACCAAAACCAAAAATTGCAATAATAAAACAAAACATTCCAAATGCATTTACAACAGGTAAAAATGAAAAAAGTGCAGTTATTGCAGTCACAACGGCACTTATGAAAGAATTAAATCAATTAGAACTTGAAGCAGTCATTGCACATGAATTGAGTCATATTAAAAATAAAGATATAGCAATAATAACGATTGCAAGCTTTTTATATATTGCCGTATTCTTTTTTGCAGAAAAAAATAAAAAATTTTTTGAAACAGATTGTTTTTAACATTCATGGGAAGCGGCATAATGTGGATGGCAACTAATATAATATGGAATGCAAGTTCAATATTACTTAGTGCTTTATCACGATACAGAGAATTTTCAGCAGACAAAGGTGCGGCAATGATTACAGGAAAACCATCCGATCTTGCATCAGCATTGATTAAAATTAGTGGAGTGATGAATAGAGTCCCATCATACGATTTAAGAAAAATGCAATGTATGAATGCATTTTTTATAATTCCTGCAAGGGATAAAAAATCTATAATGGATGTATTTTCCACTCACCCAAATATTGAAACAAGAATAAAAGCACTTTTAAAACTTGAAGAAAGTTTAGAGGTTTTGCAATGAGATTTTTTAGGTATTTTTGGATAGCTCGTTTGGAACAAACGAGCGTTAGTATATTAATTTATAAAATTATATACTGAGAGAAATTTCTCGTTTCAAGCTTTATCAATCGTATAATAAATGGCACATTTGATAATTGGCATACTTTTGTTAAACCACATTCTTTTATTTTTCGTATGATTGGACTAATGATTTTTATAATATCCGCGCATATAGTTTTAATGAATATATGCATAAAAACTCGCCATTTTATATACACAAAAATAATATGTAGTATGGTTGATCTTTGTGGTTTAATAGTACGGATTGGAATATCTATTGTGAGGGCATATTTACACCAAAACCATTTACAATAGAATTGGATATTTTATCTATTATTGCCATATCTATTCTTTTTATATTCTTTCAAACTAAGTGGATGGTAAAAAAACGCAAAAAATTTAAGAAAATAAATTATAAATTTAAAAATTACACGATTATTTAATATATAGGAGATAAAAAAATTATGAAAAAATGGAATAAAGATTATGGATTACAATTTAGAATGATATTTACAATGTTTCTGCTTGCCGCAGTATATTTATTCTTTCTAATATTTTTAAGCACAGTAATGGGAGTGGGAACTCATATACTTATTGCATTTATGGGCATATTTTTATTTGTACAATTTTATTATTCAGATAAGATTGCTTTAAAAAGCATGGGTGCAAAAATTGTGACTGAACAAGAAGAACCACATCTTCATGAGATGATTTCAAGGCTTTGTGCAATTGCAGATTTATCAAAACCAAAAATTGCCATAATGCAAAGTAGCATTCCAAATGCATTTGCAACAGGTAGAAATGAAAAAAACGCAGTTGTTGCAGTCACAACAGCACTTATTAACAAATTAAATAAATCCGAACTTGAAGCAGTTCTTGCACACGAATTGAGCCATATTAAAAATAAAGATATGGCTGTGATTACAATTGCAAGCTTTTTATCCACTATTGCAGCTTTTCTTGTACAAAATATGTTATTTTTTGGAATGGGGGGTAGAAATAGTAAAGGTGGAGGCGCAATGATTGCAATATGGGTAGTATCACTTATAGTTTGGGTTGTGAGTTTTATATTAATTAGAACGTTATCACGATATAGAGAATTTTCAGCAGACAAAGGTGCATCAATTATTACTGGAAATCCATCTCATCTTGCATCAGCATTAATGAAAATTAGTGGAGTGATGGACCGAGTTCCATCACAAGATTTAAGGAAAGCAGAAGGTATGAATGCATTTTTTATAATTCCTGCAATGAATAAACAATCTATAATGAATTTATTTTCCACGCATCCAACAGTTGAAGCAAGAATAAAAGCACTTTCCCGCCTTGAAGAGAGTTCAGAGGTTTTGTAATGGGATTTTTTGATGCACTTTTTGGACGAAGTAAAATTCCTGCGCCAAAATCAGACAATCTTTTTACAATGTCAACAGCATATATTACACTTGATGCAAGTCTAAATCTAACTCCCATTGGTGCAGGAATTTGTTTTAAACCAATGGATGTATCAAAATTTAAATATGCTGAACGGGAAATACAAGATCTTTTATATGAATCATGTAAAGAGACTGGTACAACGCACCACACTAAAAAGGATGAACATGGATATTTATGGGTTACTTTATATGATCCTGATTTTGAAGACCTTGTCACGACACTTTTTATGGTAAGTGAAACTTTAACAGATCATGATTTTGGTGAGCGACTTTTATGTGCAGTTTTTAAATTTAAAAATGAAGCGAATTCGGAAGTGCATTGGATTTATAATTTTAAGAGGGGAACATTCTATCCGTTTGCACCAAAAGGAAATAAAGGAAGAGACGAATCATATGAATTTAGATTGAAATCTATTATGGAAAAGGAACTTCCAATAGAAAAAGAAATGGGGAAATGGTATCCTATGTGGGGCATTCCAATTTAGATATATCTTATAATTATTTTATGATGGTGTAAAA
>JAAXQB010000350.1 GCA_012329085.1 Methanosarcinales archaeon
CTTATAAAGTTATATACTAAACACGCATATCATTCTAAATTAATTAAAGAAATTTTTCAATAGCTTATTCTCGAAGGGGATAAGCGATAGAGATAAATCTTTGATTTTTGATAGCTTATTCTCGAAGGGGATAAGCGATAGAGATAAATCTTTGATAGCTCATTCGGAACGAATGAGCGTATGAGAAAATATTTGATTTTCGATAGCTCATTCGGAACGAATGAGCGTTTGCACATATCAGAATAGATGGGCGTTATCTCATTGTGCATAATTTGTAAATATATGTTTTTTGAAAGAAGGTATGTATTAGAAAAATTCGGTTAAATTTGGCAGGTTTTTAAATTCTCGTTAACGCTCGTTCGTTCCGAACGAGCTATAAAAAGCAAACATTTCAAATTGAAAATCTAAAATTCTATAAATATTTCACGCATAGTTTTAATTATATATTTGATTTTATGGAAAATTAAAATTATTTTTAATTACTACATGATTAAAAAAAATCTAAATGGATTAAAAAGTTTAAGAAATAAGTAATATATACTATAATGATTAATTATTATACTTATTCAATAAATATTAAATTTTATGTGTTAAAATAATACATTTAAAAAATATAGGTGCATTCTATCGTAATGCATAAAATAAAAATTTTAAAACACATCTGACAAATTTGGAAACAGAAGGTCAAAATTATGACTGTACAACAAAAAATAAACAGTAAAAACATCAAAATCACTAAATTGCATCAACCTCACAAACATTTTTTTGTAAATTTTGCTTCTTTTTTAAAAATTATAATTAATAGTATTAACATTCGAGAAATTAAACATTTTCCCCCTCATATAATTTTATAAATTATATGCAAAGATAAAAAAAGAGGAAAAAAATGGAACCACTCATACCCCCCGCAGCCATATTTTTTATTGGTGCTTTATTAATACCACTTTTTAAAGGAACTGTTAAAAAAATATTTATCCTAATTGTACCTTTGGTATCTATTTTACATATGTTTTCTATTGGACAATATGTGGGATGGAGACATGAATTTTTAGATTTTGAGCTAATCCTTATATATGCCGATCGATTAAGTCTTTTTATGGGTTCTATTTTTGTAATAATGGCATTATTAGTCACAATATATAATCTAAATTTGAAAAAAGATTCAGACCATATGGTTTCTTTTATTTATATGGGATGTGCATTAGGAGTGGTATTTGCAGGAGATTTATTCACATTCATTATTTTTTGGAAAATATTACCAGTTGCATCTGTGATACTTATATTCTTAAAAAGAGATGAAAAATCATTAAATGCAGGTTATCGTTACTTTTTAATGCACATCATAGGGAGTTCGATTCTTCTAGCAGGCATAATAGCTAATTATATGCACACAGGCTCAATAAGTATGAATATTATGGGTGCTTCGTTTTATGAATTGATACCAATGATTATAATTATAGGAATTGGATTTAAAGCTGCATTTATTCCTGTACATACTTGGCTACCTGATTCATACCCAAGTGCACACTTTGGAACAAGTGTTATATTAAGCGTATTTTCTACAAAAGTTGCAATATATGCACTTGCAAGACTTGTACCGGGAGCGGAAGTTTTGGCATACATGGGTGCATTAATGGCCATTTATGGTGTTACTTTTGCATTAATTCAAAATGATATTAGAAAATCACTATCATATATTATAATTTCTTCAGTAGGATTTATGGTGGCTGGCATCGGAATTGGAACTCCTTTGAGTATTGATGGTGGACTTTTACATTCGGTAAATAGTATGCTCTATATGTCTTTATTATTTATGAGTGCAGGTGCAATTATTTATCAAATTAATAAACAAAAATTTACAGAACTTGGAAGTGTTTCAAAATTGATGCCAATAACAACTATTTGCACAATTATTGCACTATTATCTCTTGCAGGCATGCCTCTTTTTAATGGATTTATCAGCAAGTCAATCATTTATGAAGCTGCTTATTTCAATGAAATAATCTATTTAACATTAAAAATTTCATCATTTGCAACTTTTTTATTTATTTTTAAATTTATTTATTTTGTATTTTTAAGGCATAAGTGGGATTTAAATCCACATGATGAAAGAAAGGCTTTTGATAGCATTTCGCATACTATGGCAATTCCAATGATTTTTATAGCATTTTTATGCATATTGATAGGTATTTATCCAAATATAATCACAAATTATTTACCAAATTATTCGGAATTTAAATTTTCGTTTGATAAAATGATGGGGTCTTTTTATATTTTAACGATGGGTGGCATAGCATTTATTTTTAATGGAAAAATCTTTAAAAAAAATTTATTTATACCGCGTAAAATAAATGCCATAGATTTTGATTATTTGTACATCAATCTTGCACATGTATTCATATGGATTTGTAAAAACCCAGTTGTGCTTTTTTCAGTTTTTGTAGATCTATTTTATGCCAAATTGGCATCAATTTTCACATGGATTTGCAAAAATCCAGTTGTGTTTTTTTCAGCTTTTATAGACATGCTATTTATTAAAATAGCATCAACTTTTACATGGTTTTGTAAAAATCCAGTTATGATTTTTTCAATTTTTATAGATTTATTATATGTTAAAATAACATCCGTATTTATATGGTTTTGTAAAGTACCAATGTCTTTTTTCAATATAAAAGTAAATTTAAAACCATTAAAAAAAGAACATATTTTTAAAGATAAAGTTTCAAAATTTATAAAAGCTTTTGAGTCTAAAAAAGCTTTTAAGATTAAAAATATTTATGGTATGGATTTATGTTCAATAAATATTGAACAATTTTCAATGCGTGCTAGTGAAAAAATAGAAAAAATTGAACATGAAAAGATAATGTTGAGTGATATGAATATAAGTTTTTCCATGTTACTTGTAATAATTATGCTTGGGATATTACTTGCTTATACAGCATTAGTGCGAATCATGTAATAAAATGTTAAGAAAAAAAATTAGTGTTAAAATAATTTACAATATGTTTAAAACCATATGCGCCATAAATTATATTTCATATAAAATGGGACTATTTGAACACTATTGCGAGAAGTTGAAAATTTTCTCATAGCATCTAATTCGAAAATCAGAGATTTTATAGAACTCATTCTGAAAGACTGGGTGTTTACATATTTTTCTTCGAAAAATATGTATTTACAAATTATTTATTAGAGCAAAACGAGATGTAGAATTGGCAAACAACTTAAAACAATGAAAGCAAGTAATTTTGTGGATTGTAATTCTTAAAACTCACTTATACATAGAAAAATAATAGTGGGAAATTGATAGCTTTTGTATTATTCCAAAAGAAACAGATTGTAGTTTAAAAGTAATTAAGAAAGCAAAACAAGATATGGGTATGTTATACAATACGCATACCTTCATATCTGATGGGCATCAAAATTGTAAATCGCTTGAAGGAAGTTGATATTGGAGTGAAAAGTCCGTAAAAAGTGTAGGAGGTACTGAAAGAATGAATAATTGGAAATATAGCAATAAAAAATATGAATGGTAAAAGTTTAAGTTAATATGCCCCCATCCATCGCAAAATGAGATTTTGTAATTGTTTTAAAGTGAAA
>JAAXQB010000217.1 GCA_012329085.1 Methanosarcinales archaeon
CGAATGAGCTTTCCGAATGAGCTTTCCGAATGAGCTTTCCGAATGAGCTTTCCGAATGAGCTTTCCGAATGAGCTTTCTGAATGTGCTATTAAAATTTCCCTTCATCATACAATTTTACAAATTATATGCTAACACTCAAAATGTTCAATCACGAGCTATAAAAATATGGGAAAATAAGCACAATATCTATTAAATTGAAAATTTACCAAGTATTTCAGCTCTTTCGAAATTAGGATGAATTTAAAATAGAAAAAAAATATAACTCATTATTGTTAATAATTTAAAATTTACCAATGCCATAAATCTTTAATTTGTGGCAATTCATAACTTTTTAAGTTCTTTGAAGTTATAAAGTTATAATCTAAAACACTATCAAATTTAAATATGGAGAAATAAAATATAATGTTTAAAGCAAAAATTGATGCAACTCTTTTAAAAGACTCTATAGGGGCATTATTAGTACTTGTAAAAGAAGCAAGATTTAAAACATCCTCTGATGGAATCCAAGTTAATGCAGTAGATCCTGCAAATATTGCGATGGTATCACTCGATTTGACAAAAGATGCATTCAATAAGTATGAAGCAGAAAATCACGAAATTGGCATAAATCTTACACGATTACAAGAAATTCTTGGAATGGCAGACAGAAACTCTGAAATATATATGGAATTGGATGAGGATACACAAAAGTTATTAATAAGCTTTGGTGGCTTTTCTTATGTACTTTCATTACTTGACCCATCGAGTATTCGATCAGAACCAAAAATTCCACAATTAGATTTGCCAGCCATTGTTGTTATAAATGGAACTGACTTTGAAAAAACAGTGAAGGCGGCAAAAATGATAAGCGATCATGTATTGCTTGGAGTGGAGGATAATTTATTTTATATGGAGGCAAAAGGAGATACAGATAAAGTTAGACATGAGATGACAAAAGATAAATTGATAAAAATTGTACCTGAGGATGCACGATCATTATTTGCACTTGAATATTTATCAGATATTGCAAAACCCGCAGCCAAATCTAATGAAGTAACATTATATCTTGGAATGGACCTTCCAATTAAAATAAATTTTGAAATTGCACAAGAAAATGGAAGTATAAAATATCTACTTGCACCTAGGGTAGATATGGACTGATTTAAAATTATACAATCAGATTATTATTTTTACATTGACTATATACAAAAAATCAAATAGATTGCATGGATATTAAATCGCTTACATTATATGGAAAATATCCATTTATTGAAAATGCGAGACAATATGTTAATCAACTTGGAATTACAGAGGATAAACTTCTACATTCGCGTGCACTTGAATCTGCACGAATTAGAGGAAAAGAGCGAGTTCTTCAAGCACTAACCACAACTCAAATTGAAAAACCATTTTCCATGAATATAGAAGAAGTGGAGCTTTTTAGAGAGTTGATTTCATATCCTTTTGCAAAAATATTTATATCATGCATAAACGATTCTTTTTTAACACGAAGATATTCACTTGCAGAAGCGAAATCATGCCACTTATTACTTAAAAAAGAACCAAAAGATTTTTTAATTAAATTTAGTAGCTCTAATTTTAACATGGTTATTGATTCTTGTGATGGATCTTATTTTAATATTAAATTTACAGATTATATAAAAAATATTGGCTCACTTAAAAGTGGAAAATGGAAGCTTACAAATCGTAAATTGCATAAAGGACAGATTCGCATAATAGAAGGGGATTTTTCGCGTATTTTACAAGAAGCCATAAGAAATAAAATACAAAATTCATTTTCGTTTGAAGTGCAGCCAAGTTTTTGCGAACATTTTAAATCATACATTGATGAAATAAAAGAAGAGTTAGAAAAACAAAAAAGGAGCTTCGGAACAGGTGATTTTGGAGCTGTTACAAAAGAGGCTTTTCCGCCATGCATTGTTTATGCAATATCGAATGTTTCAGAAGGTGTGAATCTTTCACACACTATGAGATTTGCATTAACTTCATTTTTGTTAAAAATAGGGATGAGTATTGAAAATATAATCGATATTTTTAATGTATCGCCCGATTTTGATTCTGAAAAAACAATATATCAATTAGAGCATATTGCAGGTGCAACAGGTACTGTATATGACCCACCCGCTTGTGCCACCATGAGAAGTTTTGGAAATTGCTATAATGCAGACAAAATTTGTAAAAAGATACATCACCCATTAAGCTATTATCGTGAAAAACAAAAAACAAAAATTTTTTTATCGCATGGTCATTCTAAAAATATTAACTGATGTTACGCACTCAAAATGTATGAATTGCTAATTGAGTGCAGATTAACACAGATGAATATGTGCAATCAATATTTAGATATGATGAATTAGTATTATGTGAATTTTGTAAAAGAGTAATATATCAAAGCCACAGACATAGAAGTTTGGCGCCCATTTAATTTAGCACCATATTTCTCATTCGTTCAAAAATTAATTTTTTTTCATACGCTTAGTTGTTTTGAGTAGGCTTTTTAAATGAGCTTTTTAAATGTATTTTACGAGTGTGTTATTGGAAGTTAAATACAAAACCTTTAATAAATTAAAGGTATGTGTTTTTCTACAAAAATTTGGCGTTTATCTGCGTCTTAAAAATTTTTAAAATTGCGTAAATGTCTAAATTAAAAATTAATGGGGTGCAATGCAAAGTTTGCGTAACATCAGTTAATAATTATGTATTTTTTAACAGCTCATTCAGAATAAATGAGTGTAAACACTCATTCTTTTCAAAGATTATTTAATATTCATTCTTTGCAAGAATTAGCTTTGTAAAAAATGGATGTTAAATGAGTTTAAAAAATTTTTGATAGCTAATTTGGAACAAATGAGCGTTATTTGATTAATTTAGGATATTTTTATACAGAGGTGCAACAATTTTATCTAATGATTATAATTTACAACTGGAAAATATATTATAAAAATATACCATCTAATTTAAAATTCCAAGAAATTAAAATTTTCTCTTATTGCATAATTTTAAAAATTATAAGCTCTAAAAAAATAAATATTCATTAATCGTAAATTTTATCACACATGATTCCATATAATTTAGATTTACTTTATTCAAAATAAAATTTTCGAGAAATTGGAAAATTTATTTTAGTATATAATTTTATAAACTATATACTAAAATAAAATGTTTTAAATTTCACATATTGTATTGCCATAAATTTTTTGGTTTTAAGGAATGTATTTTTTTAAGTGCATATTATTTGAATTTGTTTTAGCACATTCAGAATAAATGTGCGTAAACACTCATTCTTTCAAAATGAGTTGGAAAAAATCTTTGATAGCTCATTTGGAACAAATGAGCGTTTGCTCGTTCGGAACGAACGAGTGTTATTTGATATATTTTTGATTTATGGCAATTGAAAATTTTACTTCAATTGTAAATAATTAAAAATTTAAACTAAAATTTTCTAAAAAAGTTTATAAAAATTGCAATAATTAAAATTATGATATCAATTCAACCAATAGTACGATATTTCGAAAAAACGATAGTGTATTTTCCAGCATTTCTTAGATGGTATATGGGAAATTTTAAAGAAATTGTTAAAAGAGAAATAGATCTTGCAAATATAAATAAAAGCGATAGTGTATTACACATTGGTTCAGGATCGGTCCCCTATACTGCCATACATGTAAATCAAATGACTGACGCTTCGGTGGTTTCGATTGATATTGATTCTTCTGCATTAAAATTATCAAAAAGGGCAATAAAAGCTAGTAAATTTAAAGGAAATGTGGTTTTAAAAAAAGGAAATGGCACAATTTTTCCCCTTGAGCAATTTACTGTAATAATTATCTCTTTACATGCACAACCAAAAAAAGAAATTCTTGAACATATTTGGAGTAATGGTAAAAAAGATGTTAGAATTGTTATTAGAAATCCATGCCAAGCATATAAGGATAAATATGATGAAGGAATTGAACCTTTTTCATGTATTAAAAAGGTAACACAACCAATGGTTACTTTCAAACACTCAACTTTATTAGCTCGTAGTGAAAATTGATTGATTGTTTTATATAATTAAAGATAGTAATTGCAATTTTTAATGTGTATATTTTTGATAGCTTGTTTGAAACAAACAAGCGTTTGCTTGTTTGAAACAAACAAGCGTTCACTCATTCAGAATGAATGTGTGTAAACACTCATTCTTGTAAAGAATGAGCGTTAAATGAGTTTTAAAAAAATCTTTGATAGCTCATTTGGAACAAATGAGCGTTATTTGATTGAATGTGACTCTATGCAACAGTATGGTTCGTTTATATGCCATGGATTGAAATTTATAGCTCTTTAAAAATGTAAAAATATTTTCAATCTATAATTAAAAGTTAAAAGTTTTTAAAATAATTTATATATAATTTACAATAATTAAAATCATGACCTTGATCCAACTAATAGTACAATACTTTGAAAAAATAGTGGTATTTTTTCCACCATTCCTTAAATTATATATGAAAAATTATAAAAGAATTATCGAAAGGGAGATAGATCTTGCAGATATAACTAAAAATGATAAAGTATTACACATTGGTTCAGGATCGGTTCCATTTACTGCCATCCATGTAAATCAAATGACTGATGCTCATGTAGTTTCAATCGATATTGATTCTTCTGCAATAAAGTTATCAAAAAGGGCAATAAAAGTTAGCAAATTAAAAAAAAATGTTGTTTTGAAAAAGGGAAATGGTATAAATTTCCCACTTAAGCAATTCACTGTTATAATTATATCTTTACAAGCACAGCCAAAAAAAGAAATTCTTAATCATATTTGGCATAATGGTAAAAAAGATGTTAGGATTGTGATTAGAAATCCATGTCAAGCATATAAGGATGTATATGATAAAGGAATTGAACCTTTTTCATGTATTAAAAAAGTAACACAACCCATGATTACTTTCAATCATTCGACTTTATTATCTCGTGATAAAAGTTAATCAATTGTTTTATATTATTTCTAATTTTATGTAAAATGATACATTTTAAAATTTAGATTTGATATAATTAAATCATATAAACATCTATAAAAATCACATTATTTTATTGGTAAACATTTTAATGAGCTAAATGTGCATATTTTTTATGTGTTTTAAATTAAAAAAATCAAATTCTTTAAATATATTAAAATATTTTTAACATATATTAAAAGTTAAAAAATTTTTGAAACATATGGTACTTACAACAATATAAATATATGAGTATTATTGAAAAAAACACAATATAATATATTAATATAATTTATAACTATCAAAAAATTAAATTTTTTTCAAAACCATTCAATATAAATCCTTTTTAAAAACAAATAACGAAAAAATTAAATTTTTTTAATTTCTTGTGTTTTAAGTTATATATGATTGAAACATCTCAGATTGACTTTTAATGGACTTTTTAAATGTACTTTTTAAATAAGTTTTTGAAAAAGATCGTTATTCACATATAATGTGTGCTAAATTAAATTTTTATCACCAATTTTAATCTACATTTAATTGAAATGTTCATGCCAATTCCAACTTGTCTATAAAAGCCTTAAATAGATCAAAAAAATAAAATTTTCTCTTTGTATATAATACGAAAATCAGAAATTTTCTAGAACATATTTCCCATTGAGAAACATAAATGTACAAATTATACACAACAAAAAATTAGAAATTTTTTTGAACATCATTCTCTTTGATAGCTCGCTTAAAAATGAATGGGTATTAATGTGTGTTAAGTACATAACTTTACAAGTTATATACTAACGCTCTTTCGTTCAATCACAAGCAAACACTTGTTTGTTCAATTACGAGCTATTAAAAATAAATTAAGCATAACTATAAATATGAAAAATGAATCTTAAAATAACAATTATTAATGAGAATATATCAAATGCAAACAAATAAAACCATCAAGTCTTTTTTATTTTACATTATCATCAATTTAGAAAAGATTTGTGCCAAATATGAATTATTTGGAAAAATTTATCACAATCTTTTTTATCGCCGCATGATTAAACGAGAAATAGCAAATGCAAACATTAAAAAAAATGATGCCATTATGCACATTGGATGCGGTAGCTTTCCATTCACATCATTGCAACTTGCCATAGATGGTTTTGACATTATAGCAGTAGATATTGATGAAAATGCTGTAAAAAATGCAAAACTTGTTATACAAAAATGGGGACTTTCTGATAAAATAAAAGTGATATGTGCAAATGGACTTGACATGTCTGTAAATGAAATGGACATTGTTTGGATTCCATTTCTTGTTGAGCCTAAACGAGAAATAATTCAAAAATATTGGAAACAACTTAAACCAAATGGGCGCATTATTTGTCGCAATCCACATGGTCTTTTAAAAGTTCTTTACAATACAACATCTTTCAGAGAATTTGATGGAATTCATGGAAAACGAATAAACCAATTATTTGAAAAAGAATCTGTAATTTTTACTAAAGATTAAATGTTTTTTTACGAAAAGTTAAAATTTTTCTAACTCATTAACGCTCAGAATGTTCTTAATCGAGTTTTCAAAGAGAATGATTTACGAGATAACGCTCATTTGTTCAATCACGAGCAAACGCTCATTTGTTCCAAATGAGCTATTGAAAATTTCTCTCAGTATATAATTTTATAAGTTATATACTACAAGAAATTAAAAAAATTTCTTTAACTCATTCTGAAAAGTTTGAGTGTTAAATATATAACTTTACAAGTTATATACAATTAAAAATACTAACAAAAAATTTTTGAATGTATGTGCCATTATGCAATTAATTCGGCAACTATAAAATCAATTATTAATTAATATAAATTATTAATTACCATATATCTAAAAAAGACAAAATCATGAAAAAAATACTTTTTATGGGAAATCCGAATGTTGGAAAAAGTGTTATTTTTTCAAAAGTAACAGGAATAGAAGCTACGGCTTCAAATTATCCTGGGACTACTGTAGAACTAAAAAAAGGAAAACTAAAATATAAAGATATTTCAGCAGAGATTATCGATGTGCCTGGAACTTATTCTCTTGAATCTGTTTGCGAAGCAGAAGAAGTTGCAATTAAAGTAGTAGATGAAGCAGATGTAATTATTAATGTAGTGGATGCAACACATCTTGAACGAAATTTAGGATTGACGATAAGTTTAATTGAAAAAGACATTCCCATTATAGTTGCCCTCAATATGTTTGATGAAGCAAAACATAAAGGAATTTCGATAGATGTTGAAAAACTTGAAAAACTTCTTGGAGTTCCTGTTATACCAACAGTTGCAGTGACTGGAGAAGGTTTAAAAGAAATTATTTCAAATATAAAAGATGTTAAAAAGCCTTTAAAAATAGAAGATGAAGATGAGAATAAATATGCCAAAATTGGAAAAATAATTAATGAAATACAAACAATTCATCCGAAAAAGCATACTCGTATGGAATGGTTAGAAGATATAACAATTAAACCAATAACTGGAATACCGATTGCAATTGTGGTTGTTATTCTTTCATTCGCAACTGTAATTGGTCTTGGGATGGGAGTGAGGCAATATATTTTACTTCCGATATTCAGAGACATCGTATCTCCTGCTGTAAGAGAAGTAGTTAGATATATTCTTGTGGATGATTCAATTTTAAGAAGGGTGTTAATTGAAAGTTATTGTACAGATTTAGGTAAGTATGTTGGATTTGGAGTTTTAACAGATGGTATTGAATGGCCACTTGCCCTTGTATTACCTTATTTATTGGCATTTTATTTCGTTCTTGCAATTTTAGAAGATACGGGATATATTCCCCGACTTGCATGTATTTTAGATTCAGTATTTCATAAAATAGGCGTACATGGCAGTGCAATAATTCCATTTCTTCTTGGATTTGGATGTACAGTTGGCGGAATTATATCTACAAGAACATTAGAAGCAAAACGAGATAGGTTGATAGTTGCAACGCTGATGTGCCTTGCAATACCATGTGCAGCACAATCTGGTGCAATTGTTGCACTTCTTGCTGAAAGATCCATTCCTGCATTTATATTCATATTTCTTTTTGGATTTGCATTTATTATAGTTGCAGGTATTGTTATGAATAAACTTCTTCCAGGTACTGCACAATCATTCCTCATGGAAATTCCATCTTTCAGAATGCCAACTCATGGAAATATTCTTAAAAAAATGTGGATTCAGCTAAAAACTTTTCTTGTTAGTACAGTACCTATAATTGTATTTGGGGTATTTATAGCATCGATTCTATATGAGACTGGTGCACTTGAAACTATAGGTTATTGGTTTGAGCCAATTGTTGTAGGCGTTCTTGGGTTGCCTATGGAAGCAAGTGTTGCACTTATCTTGGGAATAGTAAGAAGAGAACTTGCAATTGCAGTACTTTTAGAACTTGAATTAACAATACCCCAATTAATCGTTGGTGCAGTTGTGTCACTTTTATACATTCCGTGTGCAGCAGTATTTCCTATATTGATTAGAGAATTTGATATAAAATATGCAATCATTATTGCACTTTCAACAATATTTTTTGCATTTTTAATGGGTGGAATGTTGAATTTTATATTTATGTTGATATTTTAAGAATTCTTTAAGTATGTTCCATAAATAAGTCCAACAAGAAGTCCGCTCAAATGTGCAACTCTTGCAATAGGATCGTTAGAGCCTAACATAATAATATCCATAAATGCAAATAATATAACTGCATGTGTTATTTTCATTGGAATAAAATAGACATATATTTTTATATGGGGTGCAATCATAGCAAGACATGCAAAAATACCAAAAAGTGAACCACTTGCACCAACCACTGGATGAACAGATGTTAATATATGCCCTATGCCTGCAACTATTCCAGATATTATATAAATTGATAGAAATTTATTACTTCCAACCCTTTCTTCGAGAGCTGGTGCAAAGAAAAACATAAAAATCATATTAAATATCAAATGATTAAAATTTCCATGTAAAAATTGATATGTGATAAAAGTCCAAGGTCTTGATAATACATAATCCCCCTCCAACATAAACATGGATAGATTAATTCCAATAAGATTGTATAAAATAAAAATTAATACGCAAGCTGCCAATATAATATATGAATAGTTTTTTGAAGATTTTGGCAAATCGTCTTTTATTTGGTATGTGTGATATTTGTCGTACATTACTATTAGTTATTAATAACTCGATATATAAAGCTTAGCTTATTTTTGTATATTTTTTTATCTTCTGTATTATACATTTACATTATAACTTATCGTTTGTTCTTTAAATCTTATATCCGCAGGATTCACGCAGATTTTTTACTACAATTTATTCTTGAAAAAAATAAGTAATCATATAATTTTTTTAAAAGTGTGTGTTTCGAAAAATTTCCTTTTTTCTCATTAATCTATTTGAACCGAATGAATTATACAAAAAATCTTTGATTTTAGGCACATTCATTTAAAATATTTTTGAGATAACGCTCATTTGTTCCAAATGAGCTATTGAAATTTTTTCTCAGTATATAATTTTATAAGTTATATACTAACGCTTGTTTGTTCAATCACGAGCTATTAAAAAAAACAAAAATTAATTTACATTTTTATAATATGTTGCATATGCTCGATATGAAAATATAAGTAGTGTAATAGAAAAGGTAGATGAAATAATTGAAGATATTAACGAAAATATAAATGTTAATGCCATATTGTCAATAAATGACACAAGTATGGATGGGATTGCTACAATAATAACGATTGTAATTGAAAGCATCAAACTAAATACAAAAATAACTGACGCAAGTAATATATAATTAATGGAAAATTTATTTATCACTTCATTGTAATCGAAAAATCCAAAAAAATCCTCGTTTTGCAAAATTGATGTTTGCTAATATGATATATAAACTATTTAATATCATAAAAGGAATAAATGATAAGATACTTATAAACATAAGTGAATGACCAATAATTTCAAATGATTCTGCAAATATTAAAAATGCCACACCTATAATTCCTATTATAAGTGGAATAATCATAAATGCAATACTCACTATTGTTTGCCCTATCACCAATAAAATTCCATCTATAATTATTTTAAAAAATCCAGTCCATTCAGGAAGATTGATGTCTCCCTCTAATGTAGTTCGCATTATTTTAACATAATATCCAAAAAGTATAATGTGAATTGGAATTGATAAAAATATTATATTAGCCATGGATAGCATTATCAAATTAAAAAAATCAATTTTTTCAATAGCAAATAAAATAGAAAGTATATCAAATGGAATTAAGTAAATTAGCATAAATGTCACTCCAATAAGTATTTTTAATGGATCTGCTATGGCATATTTAAGAGAATCTGATATATTTTCAATTATATTATTGCTATTAGTCATAAATATCTATTTCTTTTGTATCAATCAACATATTTATAACTATTCTTTTTAGGATTTATTGTTATTTTTATTTATGCTATTTGACGAGAAATTGAAAATTTCTCTCAGTACATAACTTTATAAGTTATATACTATTAAAAATATTTTCAAATAATTTTATATGATAGTTTATACTTTAAACTTTGAGATGGATATAATTATTTTAATTGTGATGTGCAATTAAGTAAAAAAAATATTTTTTATCGCTCGTTTGTTCAATCACGAGCTATCAAAAATCAAAGATTTTTTTAAACTCATTCTGAAAAGTTTGAGTGATTACGCTCATTCATTCTGAATGAGCTAAAACATATTTTTTTAAAAACAGTTTTAAGATTGGAAATTTATTCTTTTATTTCTTTACAATTTATATTTATGTAATTTACACATTCTTAAATTAAACAGATCTACCTTAGTTCCAAATTTATTTCGTGTTTTTCTGATTCGTTTTTAATAGCTTATTCGGAACGAATGAGTAATAGTAGGCATTATTTCATCTTACTTTTATTAGATTCTTTTTTAAATTCTTTTAATATGGCAGTATTTTCATTCTGTCTTTCAATCATAATATCCATTTTAGAATTCATGCCACGAGATCCATTTATTGTAACATCAGTTAATTTTTGCAATCCGATATTTGTTTCTTTTGCAACATCAATAAGTGTTTTTAAATGCTCGGATATAGCATCTAATCGACTATCTGTTTCTTCTTCACTTACAAATTTATAAAAATCATTATAATCACCGATTGCATCTAAATAATTAAATTTTACATCTTTAACTACAATTAATGTATTTTTAATAGTATATAATTTGTAAAGCTCGTGATTGAACGAATGAGCGTTTGTTCTAGCTCGTGATTGAACGAACGAGCGATTTTATCTCATCAACAAATAATTTTAAACCATATTCTGTCACCTTTGCAATTACTTTAACTCTGCCATCTTTAAGATTTTAAACATGTCCAGTTAGAGTGTATTTTTTTGCAATAGATGCAACTCGTTCTCTGTATTTTATTTTTTGAACATTTCCAGTTACATATATTGTAATTTTTTTCATAATCATAATATAAATAATAGCTTAATTTTTCATAAAGCTTAATATTATTCAATTGTTTTAAAAATAAGTTTAAAATTTTTAATTATATATAATAAAAAAGCATTATTAAATAATTTATATACAGATTATTTTATTAAAATTTATTTATAATGTAATAAAATATTTAATAATCACTTACAATCATAGAATCCATCATTCTACAACAATTCTCATGCACGATTTTATTTTAAAACTGCCTAATTAATGTAATTTACATTTAATATTGCTCTCTAATATTTAGACAGATTTTATAAAATAAATCCATCAAATGCACATGCGATTATGTTAAAAATGAGTTTGTTGCCTTTGCATACACATCTAAAAATCGTGCATAACAC
>JAAXQB010000311.1 GCA_012329085.1 Methanosarcinales archaeon
AAAAAAGAAAAGCTCGAATTTTGAAATTCCAAATCCCAAATTCCAAATTCCAAATTCCAAATCCCAAATTCCAAATTCCAAATTCCAAATTCCAAATCCCAAATTCCAAATTCCAAATTCCAAAATCCAAGAAATTCAAAAACACAAAAAAATTCAGAGAAAAAATAATATATGAACGATTTTAGAAAGAAAAATTTTTTCTTTCTAATACTATATAGGTATTTATCTTATATAAAGTTTTTCATATATTACTTTCTTCAACCCCATAATTTAAAAGGGTATCTTTTTGTGTTTTATATTGTAAATCAACCCATGAAGAAGAACGAGTAATATTAGAAATACGAATTTCATCGATAATACCATTAAACCAACCTCTATTAATGGTTGTATTATCTTTACCAATTCTGGATTGTGTTGTGTTTGTGGTTGGGTTTGCGGCTATTTTATTTCCTACTTCTACACCGTTAATATAAATTCTCATATTAGTTCCATCCCAAGTTGCTGTAAAAAAACACCATGTATTTATACTAATATTTGAAGAGAATAAATTATAGCTGGTTGTTCCATCATGTATCCAAAATCTTATTGCTCCAGGATTAGTGGCATCATCTTGTTCGTTAAGTAAAATAAATATAGAGTATTGTCCTCTTAAATCGACAAGCACTTGCCAATTTTCTGTTGTAGCGTTTTCACCTTTATTGAAAAACCACCCACTTATAGTAAAGGCGTGTGAGTTTGGTAGGATTGTGTTAGGAATATTAATTTTATCATTCACTCCATCAAAATCTAATGCCCTACCAATTTGTCCCTCCACACTGTTAGCAGCAGTCATACCACCATGAACTGTCCCATGATTATTATTTGCTGTGCTATCTTTCATTTGTGGGGCTATACCTGTTGGGTCTTCTTTGAGAGACCACCTACCCATGAAATTAGCATCCCATACAGCAGTAGGATTTGCTCCGTCAGTCGCATTTGGATTTCCATAATACATGAAAAACTTAGTATCATTAATGGATGATATATTTGGTATTTTTACTATATAGTCGCCCTTTAAATTTACCCCATCATGTCTATCTCTTTCAAAGTTTAATAATGTCTGTCCGTCGTCTTTAGTGAATCTAATATCATTTCCATTATTTTGTGCGTTTGCAAAATTAAAATTAGCTTGTCGAAGTCTTATATATACAGGGCAATTAACTTCATTGGTTGTAACTTTTGTATGTGGGATAGTAATTGGTATTCTAAAATTAAACCCAGTAAGAAAAGGAGGGACAGGTTCAGCTGGTGGGGGTGTAGGGTCAGCTGGTGGGGGTGTAGGGTCAGCTGGTGGGGGTGTAGGGTCAGCTGGTGGTGGTGTAGGGTCAGTCGGTGGTGGTGTAGGGTCTGTTGGTGGTGGTGTAGGGTCTGTGGGTATAGACTTATGTATATTTATTTTATTATCCCAACCAAAGTCTTCAGATACGATTATTTTTATATATTGTTTATTTAACCCCATATTGGAGTAATATATATATTCATTATTTGGCCCTGCGTTGGATAAATAGAATTTTTTAAATTTACCTTTTATTTCCTTTATAAATTTCAGATTAATTGGGTCTTCTGTCTTACTATTAAGTTGTATAAAACAGTCGGAGGTAGCACTAATAACTTTAATATTATTTCCATATAAATTATATTCTTCATTAATTCTTTCTTTTGAAAGGTCTATATTTAATATTCTATATGTCATAAATCAAATTCATAAGTCTTATTATCACTATGTGAGCCTATATATAATTTTTTACCGTCTGGTCTAAAGTATTTATCTCTTAGACCTGTAAGGATAGGCCTAAAATTAAATGAATGTCGTAATATTGCGGTTGTAATATCCCAAGCAGTTAATAACCTATACCCAACCATTTTACTATGAATAAAGTCCATAACAAAAATTGCAAGTCCTTCAGGACTTATAAATATATTAATTGGCCATTCTATAAATTGACCGACATTTAATGAGCCTTTTAATGTGGCTGTGGTAATATCCCATGGGACACTTAAGTCATATTCTTTTATTAAATTATTATGAAAGTCTCCTAAATATAATTTATTACCTAATGGGCTAAATTGGTAAGAAAAAACGCCTGTTATTGGGGGTGTATTTGTTGAGGTGTAGGTTGCACTTGATACATCCCATTTTCTTGATAATGTATATTTTATAATTCGGTTTGTCTCATTATTAAGAATAAATAATAAAGTCCCATCATTATTAAAGGATACATCGATAGGGGATGGGACTTGTGCATTAACATTAAAAGAATGCCTAAAAGCGGCGGTTGAAATATCCCAAGGTATTCCTAAATCATACTCAAATACTTTCCCAGTCCATACATTAGCTGGAGGAACTTGAATACGCCCGCTTATATAGAATTTACTCCCATCATTATTAAAAGATATTCCTTGTAGTAATATATTTTGGTTGGGGTCTATAAAAGTATGTCTTAAGGTCGCATTTCTGATATCCCAAGTGTTAATAAGTGGCGGTCTTTTTATTACCCTTTCAATTAAATGCTGTGGTATATTTTGACATGGTAATGTAATTGGGGTAAATGCGTCTCTTGTGATATTTGTTGAGAATTCTAAATCAGGGCGACTTACAATAAAGGCCACATAATTACCCACCTGTATATTATTAGAAATATAGAATTTTTTAAATTTACCCTTCACACTATTTACATGGAGTAAGTTAACGGGGTCTTGTGATTTTTCATTTAATTTAAGGTAACAGTCTCCTGTCGCAGCAATTACATTAATGTTACCTCCTTCTATGTCAATAGGCACATCAGTTCTTTTAATACTTAAGTCATATACATGGTTGCTGTAATTTTTATATTCTTCAGTCATTTTTTAAATTTTCAATATCAACTGCTAAGCAGTGTATTTTTTTCTTAATATCACTAATTTGGTATAATATGAATACCAGTAATGCGGTTGTTAGTGTCTCAAAATACATTATTATTTACCTCCT
>JAAXQB010000183.1 GCA_012329085.1 Methanosarcinales archaeon
TGCATTTGAAAAGCGAATAACGCTCGTTCGTTCCGAACGAGCTCTCGAAGAGAATAAGCGGCTTGAAAATTAAAATTTATGTGTAATTTTTGTGTGTAAATTTTAAATTTGTTGATTTGATAGAGTTTTGGGACAGCCTGTTATGATTTTTTTTTTAATTGCCATGCAACAAAATATCGGTTAAAACCGTTGCAATTAAAATAAAATTTGGCTTATGGAAAAAAAATAGCTGCTATTTAAATAAGATTATGTTGGTATGAAAAACAAGATATATCATAAAGATTTAACTTAAATACATTTTGTGCATTTTATGTATGGTTTTTTTTGTGTTTTTGTGTGATTTTCGTTCATTGTTTGAGATTGCAAAAAAAGTATCTTAAATATAAGGGGGCAATCGTTTATATTATTTGCTTTTTATTGAAAAAAATAGATTTATATTTATGTATAGGTTTTAATCAATATTATTAAAAATTTTTTTTAACCTATTAAAAAATGTGACTGTGTTAAAGTCTTATTGAAAATTAAAGCAATTTATGCCTTAAATCAATATGTTACGGTCAAATTTAGCTTTTCAATAAATTAAAAATTTCTTTCTGTATATAATTTGTAACATTATGCAATAGGGAAAAAAAATTTTTCTCGCCAATTGACCAAAAAAGTATGATAAGAGTTAATAAGCTTATTAAAAAATAGAATGGGCTGTTTAAATATCAAGTTTTAGCATTTAAAATATTTAGAATGGTTTTTTTAAAATTATCAATAATCACTCACATCACTAATACAATCTATAAATTATTTTCAAAAGAACAAAAATTAAGATATGGTGGATATATAATAAATAAATGATTATTAAATATCTATATCTTAATATCCTTAATTATAATCTCTCGCACATCCTTTGCATCTGCACGACCACGCGTCTTTTTCATAACCTGCCCAACAAGGAAATTCAATGATTGCTCTTTTCCATCTAAATAATCTTTAATTGCATCTTCATTTTCAAAAAGTACTTCTTTTATGGCAATATCAACGGCATTCGTTTCTACTTTTCCAAGTCCTTTTTCATTTATTATTTCTAATGGAGCTTTATATTCATCAGCATCAAGCATAGTTCTAATAACTTCAATTGCACTATTTTCAGTTATGTTATCCTCAATCACCATAGAAATAATTTTAACCAAATCACTAACCTTAAAAGAATCAATAGATTTAGATCTATAATTCAATTCACCCTTTAACACATCTGCAATCCAAGATGCACATATAATTGGGTCAATCATACTTGCACATTCTTCATAAAATAAAGCAACTTTAATATCAGAAGTTAAAGATTTTGAATGCATAGATTGAATGCCATATTGTGAAATAAATCGCGCATATTTTGCATCTGGAAGTTCAGGAATTGTTTCTCTTATGGAATCGATACGATCTAATAACATCATTGGAACAAGGTCAGGTTCAGGAAAATATCTATAGTCGTGGCTTTCTTCTTTTACACGAAGTGATATTGTCACACCTCGTGCTTCATCAAAATGGCGAGTTTCCAATACTACTTTTCCGCCTCTTCTCAAAACATTTTTTTGTCGCATGATTTCATAAAGAATCGCCTTTTCCAATCCCTTATGAGATGAAATATTTTTAACTTCCGCTCTCTCGCCACCCATTATCGATACATTTGCATCCATCTTCATTGCACCTTCCTTAGACCCATCAAAAACAGAAAGATATTCAAGAATGTTTCGTAATTTATCCAAAAACAATCGAGCTTCTTTTGGACTTGTCATATCTGGCTCTGTGACAATTTCAATAAGTGCCATACCTGACCGATTATAATCAATTCGCGTTCCTCTGGATTTTTCAATGGAACCAATATGCACTAAACGACCCGGATCCTCTTCTATATGTGCCCTTGTAATCCCAATCTTTTTACCACCCAATAATACAAATCCCTTTTCTGCAACAGGATTATCATATTGACTCGTTTGAAATCCTTTTGGAAGGTCGGGATAATAATAATTTTTTCTATGGAATTGCGTATCAGAAGAAATACTACAATTTAACGCCAATCCAATTTTTATTCCAGATTCGACCACCTTTTCATTAACTCGTGGCAATGACCCCGGAAGCCCAAGACAAATTGGGCATGTATGTGTGTTTGGCTCTGATTCATGATATGCTGTGCTACATCCACAAAATATTTTTGTATTCAATTTATTTAATTGTGCATGTATTTCAAGCCCAATCATAACTCTATGTGGATTGGTATCAATATTTTCACTCAAATCAATTCACCTCAAAAGCATTTGCAGTTTGCAATATTTTTGTTTCATCAAAATGTTTTCCAATTATTTGAAGTCCAACAGGAAGTTTATTTAACAATCCACATGGAATAGATATAGAAGGCACACCTGCAAGATTTATTGGAACTGTATTCACATCCATCATATATGAAGAAATTGGATCTTGTATTTCACCTATTTTAAATGCTGTTTTTGGCATAGTTGGAGTCATAAGCACATCGACCTTTGAAAACGCTCTCTCAAAATCATTTTTAACAAGTGTTCTAACTTTCATTGCTTTTAAATAATATTTGCTATAATATCCTGCGGATAATGCATAAGTTCCAAGCATTACACGGCATTTAACTTCTTTTCCAAATCCTTTTGCCCGTGTATTTGCTGCCATTGAACCCCAAGTATTACCTTCTTCACGCATTCCAAATCGCGTTCCATCAAATCGTGCAAGATTAGAAGATGCTTCACTCATTGCAATAATATAATATGAAGCAAGTGCATGCTTTGTATGTGGCAATGAAACCTCTTCCCACGAACAATCCATATTTTCATACTTTTGAATTGATTTCCAAATAAGTTTTTCAACTCCTTCATCTATTCCTTCTGCAAAGTATTCCTTAGGAATTCCAATTTTTAGCCCCACAAAATCTTCTTTAAGTGATTCTTCATATTGAATTGTTTTATTAATTGAAGTGCTATCTTTTTCATCATAGCCGCCAATTACATCCATTAAAATAGCTATATCTTCTACGGTTTCTGCAATTGGTCCAATTTGTTCAAGTGAGTTTGCATAAGAAATAAGTCCATATCTAGAAACCATTCCATAAGTGGGTTTAAAACCAACTACACCACAAAAACTTGCAGGACATCTAACAGACCCTCCCGTATCTGAACCAATCGAAACTGGGACTTCTTTTGCTGATACAACGGCGGCACTTCCACCCGAGGAACCTCCCGGCACACAAGTATGGTCGTGTGGATTCAAAGTCGTTCCAAAATAACTAGTTTCTGTAGAATTTCCCATTGCAAATTCATCCATATTGGTTTTTCCAATGATGATTGCTCCTGCATTAATCAATTTTTCAATTATATGGGCATCATATGGTGGAACATATCCTTTAAGAATTTGAGAACTGCAAGTAGTTTCTATTCCTTTTGTAGAAATATTGTCTTTAATAGCAATTGGAACACCTTTCAATTTTAAATCTTTGCAATCTCTATCATTATCAATTTCTTCTGCTCTATTGATTGCATTTTTGTTTATTGTCACAAATCCATTAATTTTGCTTTTTTCTATTTTTTTTAAGATTTCTTCTATAATGGGTTTTGCTGAACTTTCTTTAATTCTTTTTTTTACACTTGATATTGTATTCAATTCCATTTTATTTAGAACCTGATATTTAATTCAAATAATTCGTGGTATTTTTATATATCCATTTTCTTTTGATTTTGCATTTTCAATTGCACTATTTTGAGGAAGAGATTTTTTAACAACATCTTCTCTAAATATATTATTTATTTCTTCTACATGATATGTTGGTTTAACGCCATCTGTATTCACTTCATCCAATTGTTTAAAGTAATCTAATATATCACTTAATTTATTTACATAATCATCGATTTCTTCATTTTTGATATTAATTAGTGCAAGTTCGCTTATTCTTTTTACATTTTCTTTTGTAATCATTTTAGATTCCTCTTTTATGATATATATACATTATAACTTTTATAATCATATATCTAACTGATATTTGTGCATTCTCTTTTCGACCTTTAAATATAATTTTTTCCCCATCCCAAATAACTCGAATAGAAGTTCCATCAATTTTTTCAGTGTAATACCATTGTATGTCTTTAAGTTGTTCAAAAGTTGGATTTGTGAATTCGTTTATTATTAATTTGCCTTTGTCATCTCGTTTAAATGCATTTTGAATTTTGTGATATGATTCTATAATATGACCCCATTTATTAATTAATGTTGCACAAATTTTATCACCCCATTTAGATATGCGGCACAATTTTAAAGATTTTTATTATGCGGATAAACACTAAATTTTTTCAATTGCATATATCTTATAAAGTTCCATACTAAACATTCATTTTCTTTGAGAGCTTGTTCGGAAAGTTAATTCTCGAAGAGAATGAGCGTTTGCTCGCTTAAGGACAAACAAGCATCATCTCGTTTATAATTTATATCAATCTATACCCATGATTTATTTTTTCTTAATCTGTATTCATATTTTTTCATTCTATGGTTTATATTCTGCCGCAGCATTGAATCTATTTATTAAAAACTCCTTATCAATTGATGCCAATAGCCAACCTGCCTTAGGTCCTGATTTTTCACCAAGTAAGGTCATATAAATGCTATGAAACATTTCTTTTGGATTTATATCATATTCTTGAATACTATCTCCAATAATAGATTTCATTTCATTATATATAAGTGAAGTTGAATCTTTTGCAGAATAAATTAAATTGTGATAATCTTCTCCTGAAAGTATAGTTGTATCACTTAAAACAATAGATAGCGACTTTAAAAATGCCCTTTGTAAATCGGAAAGTGTTGCACTTTGCATGGGTAAATCTTTTTTAATACTAAATTTCACCATAGGTGGTGCATATAAATCAAGCCAATTTCTTACATTTTCTGCAAGTTTGAATATATCTTGCTTTTTTTTAACACAATGTCCTGTTCTTTTAAGAATTTCTAATAAATGATTGTTATTTTGTGCAATTTGACATACAGTCACCATGTGTTTAAATGATATATTTGTGTGCGTATTTTTAAATGCATAAGACAATTCAATAATTCGTTTTTCATGTTCAGTTTTTGGATTTGCTTGTATTCGTTCATACTCATCAACAAGATTTAATAGAGGTAAAGCTGGATCAAATTTGATATGCTTTTCAGGTTTTGTGCGAATAATAAGATACCGCAAAACCGCAGGAGGAAGCACCTTTAATATGTCAAATACAGAGATTACAACACCTGAGGAAGATGACATTGCACCTTTCTTTCCAAGCATAATCCATTCATACACAATTGGATTTGGAGGGGGATATTTATAAATTTCTTTTGAAATTCTAATACCTGTGTCATACGAACCACCGCGTGATGCATGGTCTTTTCCAAATGGTTCTACAGTAATTCCAAGCATGCTCCATCTTGATGCCCAATCTACCCTCCATGTAAGTTTTCCACCACCTCTCATCGAAGCAACCCCTTTATTGCCACAATTGCATGAATAATCTACACTTTCGGCATCAATATTAAATCCTATGACTGTTGCATCATTTATTTTTCCACATGCATTACACAATGGATTAAATGGACTCCAATCATCTGTCAGCTTTTTGTGAGATATTTCTTCAATTATACAAGCAAGTTCATCTCTTTTTAAAAGTGCTGTTTTTATCAATTCAACATATGCACCGCTTTTATATAATTCATTTGCTCTTATAAGTTTTGGCTTGATGCCAAGTATTTTTAAAGAATCTATGAATGGTTTTAAAAAATGTTCTGAATAGCTTTTACATTCATTGCATGGGCATGGTATTTCAGATAATGGTTTTCCTACATGTTCGGCATAATCTTCTGATAAAAATGGATATACTTTTCTTAATGGGTCAAAATCATCAGATATGTATATAAATTCAGAGTCTTGTCCTTTATCTTTAATTGCTTTGAAAACGCTATCTGCGGTCACAACTTCCCGTATATTTCCTATGTGGATATGCCCAGATGGTGTTATTCCTGTTGCAATTTTATTTGTATCATTATTTTTTAATACGGTTTCGGCAATAACATCTGCCCAATGTGTAATTTCTGTCATATTTTTTTATTTTATGTTGTATATAATTTATAAAATCAAGTATGTGGGAAAATTTCTAATTTATTGTATTTGATTTTTTTTTCATAGCTCGTGATTGAACCTTTTGAGTGTTAGTATATAATTTGTAAATGCATATTTACGAAAAACGAGAAATTGGAAATTTCTCTGAGTATATAATTTTATAAATTATATACAGTTAAAATTTTCTCGGATTATAAATTGTATTATTACTATATTGTTATATTGGATATACTACACTACAAATATAATTTAGGTTGTTTATGTTAAAATTAATTATTTTAATTTATTGGTAAAAGTGTATTTGAGGTTATCATTATAATTTAATCACAAAGATATTTTAATTAGTTCTGCCCGATTTTTATTTTTTGATAGCTCATTTGGAACAAATGAGCGTTTGCTCATTCTCAAAGAGAACGAGCGTTTATTATATACTGAGATAAATTTTCAATAGCTTGTTCAGAATGAACGAATGAGCGTTATTTCAGTATTTGTATCATTTAAACCCATTGTTGTTTAA
>JAAXQB010000165.1 GCA_012329085.1 Methanosarcinales archaeon
ATTATGTCTTATTACTATTTAAAATTTACGGTTTATATTTTATCATTTCAGAACCCCCGTTTTTAAAGAATTTTCTCTTTAAAGGTGGGTTCTTACTTGTAAGAGTAAATGAGACCCACTTATTTAATTTTTTTTCTCCTTTACTTCTAATAGCGGTATTGAATTTAATAGGTCTCTTTACTGTAACTTTATTATTTTGCCAGAATTCAGCTTTATATTTTTCTGGGACTCCTTTTATTACATATTCCCAATTATCGCTATTGGTCTCCCTATAACGGTAATATTTTAAGCCCCTTGCTTGAAATTCACCTTTAAATTTTATTTCCCACTTTCCCAGCTCGTTTTTTATTTCCAATTTTTTCTTTATATTTTCCTCACTATCATTAATAACAAGGCTATCAGTATCACAGTAAATTATTTTATCAAGTCCTACCTTTAACATTTCTTGATAGAGATATATACGAGCACCAGCCGTTACATAACTGGCAATAAGCGGATATGCCTTCCTATGGTATTCTTTCATTTCCTTATCTTCTGGCAAATAATCATAAATAACGCCGTTAAGCTCGTAACATTCTTCTATGTTATAAACTCCTCCTTCCTCTATTACCCTAAACCCTGTCTCATATTTATGTTTTTGCCCAAATTTCCCATACAGGGAATTCATTACGAGCTTATAAACCCCTGTTTTATCTTTACTTTTATATTTATAAAGATAATCCACAAAATCCGTAAAGAAATTTTCCCGTCTTTTAAATTGTATAATCCAATCACAGTCTTTAATTTTTATACCTAATTCTAACATATATCTAATTTCACTAAATGTAAAGACACCTGTTACATCACCCCACATCGATTGTAATTTCCCACTGTTCTTAATTAAGAAAGGATGAAAATACATATTTTTAGGGATTTTAATCGTTAATTCCGCACATCCCTCAAAATTATTTAAATAATCCTCAACATTAGATTTATATAAAACATTTGAACATTTATTCATATTAGGGATTGTAAGGTTTTTCATCATATAGGGGTACATGCTCTTAATATCAACGCATACAACACTCTCAAAATAATTCTTGTTAAACATTTCTGTTATACCCCCTCTATATGATTGCCCTTGTTGTCCTTTGTGGTCACAAACTGTGTCTGGTTTGCATTCTTTCCCTATTCCGTGCCCTTCTCTTAAAAATTTCCTCTGG
The DNA here is from genome assembly GCA_012329085.1 of Methanosarcinales archaeon. The sequence goes on from JAAXQB010000165.1 coordinate 1,203, forward strand.
AATACATCCATTGCGGTAGAGGCTACCGTTAATTTAAGATTACTCTCAAAATCCTCATTTATCACCTTTTGAAATTTTTGTAATATCTCACTTACAGACTTAGCGTGTGATTTACAAGCATTAAGTATGAGGGGGTCTTTATAATCGTGAACATCGATATAATTTACATTTAAATTGCCTGATAACTCTTTAAGACTTGTCCCCTGTCTACAAAAGTTAGATAAGTCGATAAATGAAAAATATCTATATTTGTTCTTAGACCTATCACTATTTTTGCTCGCCGTACAAGTTATAAAATTCCCCTTATTTTCAAGCCGATTAAGTCTAAAATACGGGTGGAGAGTATTTAAATCGTAAGGAACATTAAAACCACCCATGTAGTGTCTTCCTTCGTGGTGCTTTCCTATGGGTCTTAATAATGATTTAGCCATATCAAAAGCGTTATAGAAAACCTCATAATCATCATCAAGCGGGTTATATATCACACCTAATTTAAAATTACCGTCCTCATCGGTCTCGGTGTCAAACGCCCATATATTATATGTCTTATACCCCGCCTTTAATCTTCTAAGTGCCATATTTTTCACCCACAATATTTATAAATTCATCAACAATTACAGGGATGTTTTCTAAATTTACTAATTCATCAATCTTATAAAGATAAGTTACGCCATATCTTGAAAAATAAAATCCAATTTCTTTAATGTCATGCCTCCCCTCTATTACAGAAAGTAAATAATAACCAATGGTTTGATAATACACCCCCTCATTTACAGATAATTCACCTGTTGTCTTTATATCAATTAATTTATCATCAATGATTATATCACAAATTGCACCTTTAACTAATTTAGAGACTTGGTTAAAATTTGAATTTACTATACATTTAGAATTAGATTTAAATTTATTAATATTGATGATAGAAAATAAATTCCTTAGGTCTTTTATATCTTGTGGGTCTATTTTTCCTATTTTATTATTGGGGACTCTCTTAGAAACCTGAGCCGCAATTATTGAAGCCTTTATAATATTGTCGGTAATAGTCCCTTTAAGTAATAAATCAAACTCACTAAACGGAATATCGATAAATTTTTCTGTTTTCCAATATTTTAAAATTGTTAAAAAATAATTAAGCCATCTGTCGCCTTTTGGTATGTTGTAATATTTAACATAAAATTTAAAAAGATAATCAAAAGCTAAACCCACTAACATATAGTTGTTAGTAAGAGGCGGTACCTTTATTAGGTGATTAATTTTATATTTAGGTTTTTTAAATTCTCTTCTAAATAATTCTTTTATTCTTTTATCTTTAATAACTTCTGTTAATGACATATTAGCCCCCCTTAACTATCCATAAAAGTGGGGTTATTTTCAACATCATAGAGACGCCCATATAAATTATTTAAATTATTTATTTGTCCTTTTCTAAAATAATTCCGCATCTTGGCTTCTATATGCTCGGCTGTTGTTTTTTGCATTCTCCCCTCTTCCACGCTCTTTTTAAGGCTTGCTATTTTATCATATAATCTTATTTCACGATATTTATTTAAAAGGGCTTCATTTCCTATTTTATAACCCGCTCCTCTTACCTTTTGAGATAATTCTTTAAAAGTAAGCGGGTCTTTTGTATAGGTGTCTTTTAATAATTCTTTTATATACTCGTCTCTTTCTTTCGTAATAACCGATTTATCTTCTCTTACACCTCGTATAATTCGCCTTCCTTTTTCATTTCCTATTTTAAAGCCTTTTGCTCTAAATTCTTTAAGTACCTTATTTTGACTTTTTCCTCTATCTTTTGCTAATTTTCTTAATATATTATATTTTTTCATTATGTCGCCTGAAAAAAAAATAAAGGGGTCTATTTAACCCCTTTGAGTTCACTTTTTAGCCGTGTGTCTCATGTTTGTTGCTCAAAAAATTCGTTGTTAAATTTACTATCACTGTAATGTTTATTTAGTAAATCTGTTATGATATCGTCATAAGTGGCTCTGCGTTCAATTGCTTTTATTATTTGTAATTGTTGTAGAGTTCTTTCTGCGACCCGTATACTTGTTATTTTCTTATTGTTCATTTTTTTATACCTCTATTATTTTTATAGAAAGAAATTAATTAAAAAAATATTCTTTCTTAATAGTATATTATGCATTCTTTATTACTTTTATACTGTGTTATACTGAAAGTGATTTCATACTAAAAATATAGTTTTTTTCTTTTTCATTTTATACCCTATGTAAATTTTATAATTATCTTTCTTAATTATTATTATTTAATTACTTAATTATACAATTTAAAAAAAAAAATAAGGGTATTATCCTTTTATAAATTATTCACCCCTATACCCCTTTAATTTTATTTATATGATAACCCATTCATTATCTTCTTTATATTCCAGTAATATATTTCTTACCATTTGTGAAACACTCGCATGATTTTCATAAGCAAGCCTTTGGAAATACTCGGCGTCCTCTTTTTCTAATTGGGTTGAAATTGGAAGAGGGTTATTTAATATTTTCTTACTCATTGTTTTCATTTCTCCTTTAACCACTGTAAGGTTAAATTACCTTACTACATAATTATGTTATGCACAATTAATTTATAAAATAAAAAGTTCTTTATAATACTCCTCACTATACAATTTATGTGATTGCTCTAATCTTTCAATTTCTTTAAGTATAGCCTCATATAATGCTTTTATATCACTTTTTAAATCACTTGTGAAATATTTGCTATTTTTTATCAAAAAATTATTTATTTCGTCAATATTATAACAATCCTTAATATATAAGAAACCATTTATATAATCTAAATCAGGGGCAGCCTCATTTATATATTTATCTCTTTTATAATCATGTATATCGACATTTAAAAGTAAATAGTCGATATATTCGTTATCAGTTTCATCATTTATAACAATATAACTATTTTCATTTTGTGAGTGATTTGTATAGTGTTTATTCTCAACAGTATCATTATTTATAACTTTAATATTATTCATATTTTTTGCTCCTTTTAAAAAATAAAAACAGTTTATAGACTTGTTTAGGTCTTTAGTAGTCAGCTCCTTTAAATAATTTATATGCGTTCTCAACACGAGTGCGACTGTGTATATTTATTTCTGTGTCTTTATTAAGCCAGTTTCGTACAGAGGTCTCACTAACCCCTATATCTGTAGCAGTCTGTTTATAACCCAGACTTTTAACCATTTCTCTAACCATTGCTTCAATGTATTTCATGCTAAAACCTCTTTATTAAAAATTCTAATCTCGTTTTTTGTGTGCCCTCAATAAACTTAGACCCTTCTAATGAGTTATATTTATAGTCATCTGACCACTCGAAATATTTGGGGTTCTTAGTATTATAGTAGTCCTCTAAATCCTTGAAATAATAACCGAAATTGTGCTTTAACTGTCGCCCCGTCTTTATATTGAAAAGAGGGTAATCAGCTAAGGCGATATTATTTTCTTTCTGTTGTTGTTGTGCGTCTATGTATATGTTTTTCTTTTGTATTTTAGTCATAATTTTAGTCCTTGTTGGCTTTATTTATGTTCACCAACTATATTATTTAATTACATACTTATATTATATACTTATTGTATCATTTAACCCATGCCCCACAATATTAAATAAGTCTCTTGTCGGTGTTTTCTTTTTTAACTTATATCGTTTTGTATATACTTTTTTAATTTCTTACATCTTTAAATTTTTAGCTTTAGGGTATTTTAATAACAAATATCATCAAAAAACGATAACGGACGGCATGCGGCACTTATTTTTTATCTTAGTTTTAAAATTATCATTTTTAATTTATGATTTATTCCCTTAAATATCTAAAACTTATCATAGAAAAAAGACAACAGACAATATATTTTATATTTAATTAAAATTATTTCTATATTTAGGTTTTAAGGGCTTTTATTATTAAAGATAGGATATTACACCTGTTTTTAATTTTAAGGGCTCATACGGGGCTAATTTTAGCAGTTAAAACAGTTAAAAAGCTAAAACCTATATTAAAGCCATGTTTTAAGTTATAGAATTAAAAGTTATTTTTATTTTGGGCTATATTTTAAAATCTTATTTTTATTATTGTTATTAATATAAAATCTTATTTTTTTTTTATTATTGTTATTAATATAAAATCTTATTTTTTATTATTATTAATATTATTCATATAAAATATAATTATTATTTTTATTTGTTTTAATTTTAAAATATTGTTATTTTCGTGATATTTTTTATAACGCCATTTAATTAAAATTGCCCTTTATTTAGGTTCTAAGGGTTTTTATTGTTTTTAGACGGGTATTAAGCCTGTTTTTAATTTTATGAGGCAGACGGGGTTAATTTAGCGTTTGGATAAAATAAAAGGGGTTTTAAGCCTTAATTTTTTAGCCTTAAAATCTCATTTTTTATTTATCTTAATTTAACATAGTGTTATTTATGTTTCTCAATTTGATATATCACCTATTATATTTCTCAATTTGATATATTGCTTATTATATTTTCCAATTTAATATATTACCTATTATATTTCTCAATTTAATATATTGCTTATTATGTTTGCACTTATATTTTATTAATATTATAGTTGTGATTATATTTTATTAATATTATAATTATATCTATATATCGCTATCAGGAGAGCCACAGGGTCGCTTGCTATCGAGGGG
>JAAXQB010000229.1 GCA_012329085.1 Methanosarcinales archaeon
AAGGATCCCGTCTTTGCCGTAACAACCTGAGATTCTTCGGCAGAGCCTCAGAATGACAGGAAGGGATGGCTCAGAATGACATACCCACACCGTCATCCTGAACGGAGCGGAGCAGAGTGAAGGATCTCACCTACTCCGTCATCTCGAGCTTGCGAAGGATCTCAGAGATTCTTCGCCTAGACGGCTCAGAATGACAGAGGGGGCGGTGGCTCAGAATGACATAGGAAGCGGTGGCTCAGAATGACAGGAAGGGATGGCTCAGAATGACGAAAATCGCGAAGAAGATAGTTTATTTGTTTCCAAAATTTCTTTTAAATTGAAATAGGAAAAGATTCTAATTCTTCCGTAAATCGTTTAGGAAGTATATATTTCATTTTTTAATTTTTGACGCTCGTTTTTTCAAAAATTTAATACCATCTTCAGCGGAATTAAATGGGCCAAAAACTTTTCCAGCTTTATATTCAGCAATTGCTTTATCTAAATCTTTATCAAGTTGAGTATACTTTTGTTTTTTTGCCGCATATAAAATTTTCTCGTATTCTTTACGAGGAATTATTATTAAATCATCATTTTTTATTAATTTTTTAGAGATAGTAATAGTAGCCATATATTTTAATTAATTTCTATATTAACCCTGTTAAATGCTATTTTACAGCAATTTTACCAGAAGCAAAATTATTTAACAGGGTGAACTTTTATATTAATTTTAACACCCCATAAATTGGTGTCAACCCCAAAAAATCTCTGATTTTTACTGAGCATTCAACTTCATTTAGTGCTCAGTATTTAACTGAGTCAAGAATGCTATTTGCATTTTATGTTTTTTGCTTTATAATATAAAAATATGGGATATAAACCCATACTTTCTTTTTATGAATATAAACAAAATAAAATATATTACTGTAGAAGGACTAGAAAAACTAAAAAAAGAATTGAATGATTTAAAAACAATTAAAAGGAAAGAGATTGCCGAGCGCCTTAAGGAGGCCATTTCTCAGGGCGATCTTTCAGAAAATTTTGCCTATCAACAAGCAAAAGAAGACCAGGACTCTTTGGAAAGCAGAATTTTAGAACTGGAAAACATAATTAAAGAATCTCAAATTATTAAAAAAGAAAAACAAACTGACAAAATTCAGGTTGGTTCAATAATTTTAGTTGAAACCAATGGAGAAAATCAACAATTTCAAATTGTTGGCTCAGAAGAGACAGACCCAGAGAAAAACAAAATCTCTTTTGAGTCTCCTCTAGGTAAAGCATTTTTAAACAAATCAGTTGGAGAAATAATAGAAGTTGAAACTCCAAATGGCAAAACTAATTATAAAATTTTAAAGATTAAATAGGGCTTGACAAAATTTTAAAAAAGCTATGCGAAACACTGGAAAAAAGTCCATGGGAAGAACTTCCATTAATGAATTATTTTCTGAGAAATCAGAAAGAAATTTTAAGATTTGCCACTTATATTGCCAAAGAAAAAAAACACGAATTAACTTTAGCTCAAAAAATAGCAAGATTAATCAAAAAACCAGTACTTCACAATTTCAGAAACAGAGAAATACTTTGTGAAAATTTTTTGGCTAATCGTAACATTGGATATGCTTGGTATAAAAGATGGCAACCCATTAAAACTGAAAGCGAGTATTTAATGATAATCAAGCAGATAATAAATCATTCTGATACTAAGAAAGTAATGTGGAATGCCCCAGCCCTGTTTAAAAGAAAACCCAGATTAGCTTATGTCTACAGAAAAAATCAACAAAAACCGATTATAGTAACGATTGATGAATATGGTTTTATCGAAAAAGCTGGGATTTTGAAACCAATATGGCAAGATATTTTAAAGAAAGGATAAAGGATATATGAATAATTTTTACAAAGTCAATGATTTTCCTGAAGAATTCTTGATGCCAACCTAATAAAGAATATAATAAGGGTTTAAAAAACAGGAGCTTGCTCCTGTTTTTATTTTTCAAATCAAAAAATTTAACTATAAAATCTATTAACTCTTTACGAACATTAAATAACCCTTACTTCCAAAATGAGAAAAAAATAATTTCTGCGGTTTTCTTATTGCTCTATAGCCATGTTGTTTAAATTTTTCTATCCACCACTTTTCAGTTTGAACATTAACATGCATTGGATCATCAAGAGCAGAAGGACCTCTTTCTTTAACAGCAATAATGTGAATCATTTTTCCTTGAGAAACCCGATCCCACTCATCAATACAAGCATCAATATTAGAAGCAGAAATATGTTCAAGTACTTCCCTACTTACCACTAAATTAAAATAATTATCAGGATATGGTAATTTTGCCGCTGTCTGAACTAAAAGACAATTTTTAGGAGATATTGAGCTTTTAATTGCTTCTTCATTTACATCAATACCAATTGCTTGATATCCAAGTTTATTAAACTGTTCAACTAAAATACCCACCCCACAACCAACATCTAAAATCCTGTTGGCGTAAATTTCTTTTTTATCCATTGGTCTGCGATAACCCAGCCCATTACTTTATTCGGCTTCAATATTCTGGCAATTTCACTGGCAGTTTTTTCTAATTCATCATAAAATTTTTCACCCTCGCAGGAAATTTTGCCAATACATTTTTCGTCGCCAGAATATTTTATATTGTCAGAATAGGGCGAATCAATAAAAACAAAATCAACACTATTGTCTTGAAGAGGAAAAGTATTTAAGATTATCTTTTAACCACTGGTAAAAATCTCTTTCACAACATTCAAGAAATTTCTGAAATTCTTGTTCTGTGAATTTTCTATTTTCTTCTTCGCAATTTTCTTTGAAAATATCACGAATTTCGTTGACATTTATAATTGATTTATTGCCATTCATAATTTTACCCACAAACTACATAATGCAAATATTCAACAGTTTTATTTGCTTTATAATTTCTATTTTCTGATTTGTCCGCTTTAAAACGATTATATTCTTTCGTAAAATGTCCATATTTGCCCCGCAGGCTCATTATTTCTTTAATGTCGTCTAAAGTCATAAGTCCCTCATTGTTATAGCTTAAAAAAATGTATTTTGCTTTTGCTTTCAAGATTAAATCTTTAAACGCTTCCTTTGCTTGAGTTCGTGAACAATAAAGCGATTTTTGATTTTCATAATCACGCAAACCAGTTTTTCCATGAATTTTTGGATTATCATATTTGGCAATGGTTTCAAGTAGGTGATAATTTGTCGCATATTGCCGATGGTTATATGGCGGATCCAAATATAAAATATCGCCATTAACTTTTTTAACAACTTCGTTTATGTCGTCATTAAAAACTTTATGGTCTTGGTCATTTATTATCAATTCAGCAGGTTTTAGAATTAAGCTATTCTGAGCAGATTTTTTTAATTTTTTCAAAAAAGCGCCATAGACGGAAGCTGTGTTTGCATATTTATCAATCGACTCAACTAAACTGGTAATCAAAAAATAATATTCGTCATCGGAAACCAATTTTTCTTTTTTCCAATTTTCAATCTTTTGACGGATAGCGTCGCAACGCATTCCGTTCTCATCGGAAAAATATTGTCGCGGTTCTGCTTTGCTTTTTGTTCCGCCAAGACAATAATTTTTATAAACAAATCCTTTCTTACCTTTTAAGTTTGATAAATAATCGCAAACGAAATTTTTCCGATTTTTTATTTCAACCTTTTTTAATTCAGGAATTTCTTTTGATAATTTAGAAAAATTTAGGTCTTTATGATTGCCAATATAGTGCCTATTCAAAACATAGCTATAATACTGAATATCATTGGCTATTATTTTATAACCTTTTTTCTTAAAATAGCTCCCGACAATTCCAGTTCCTGCAAACAAATCACAAAAAGTATCGCAATTTTTATCAACGACTTTATCCATGGACTCCTCCAGAAATTTCAAC
>JAAXQB010000076.1 GCA_012329085.1 Methanosarcinales archaeon
CATGGTTTGGAAAAGAAAAATCTATCTCTGTATATAGCTCAATTAGATTAATTGAATCTATTTTTTCTATTATTCTGGGGAGAGTATAGCTAGACATACCATTTCCGGTATCTAGTACAATTTTAAGCTTTTTATCTCCTTTTAAAAAAGATAAATTGTAATTTATAAAATCGGTCATAAGTTGAGACTGCTCTATTTTTTTTATTTGCCCAACTTTTATTTTCTGAGAATAAAATTGCTCTCTTTCAACAATCGCCTCTATCTCTTTAATCTCTTCTTTGCTAACAGGCGAACCTTGTTTTTGGCAAAACTTAAATCCATTATATTGTTTTGGTAAGTGCGATGCTGTAATCATAATTGAAGCTTCCGCCTCTTTAGAAGCGAAATAGAGCAAGGGAGTGGATGCTAATCCAATATCAACAACATCTGCCCCCTGATCTATTATCCCGTCAGATAAAGCCTTAAATAGCTCCGACGAAGAAGCGCGAGCATCATAACCAATAACGACCTCTTTAATCTTAAAATAAGAGACAAAAGCTCGCCCAATCTTGTAAGCAAGTTCTTCGTTTAGTTCTGAAGGATAAAGCCCCCGAACATCATAAGCTTTGAATATTGACATAATGAAAAATTTTAATCCTAAAATTCAATTTTCAATTTACAATTTACAATTTTCAATGAAATGTCTAATGTCTAAAATCCAAAAGATTAAAGTTTTGAATTTTGAATCAATTTTGAATAACTCAATAAAACAAACAATTTTGGATTTCTAATAGTTTTGCGTAGTACGGTCAGACCTTTCGGCTGGGCTCAGGGCAAACCCGCCTACAATTGCCTAATCGCTCTGAAGGATGGGGACTATCTGTTTTTTTCTTGAGAATACCCCTTTTAAAAAATCACCGTCTTTTATCTTAAATTTTTTCAAAATAATTTCTCTGTTTCCGACCACCCAAAGATAACTGCCCTCGCTAATAATATCTGTAATCATTAAAATAATTGAAAAATAATTATCTTTATCAATCATTTTATTCATCTCAGCAAGAATTTCATCTTTTTTCCTTTTGATATCTTGCAAATCAACTAATTCTAATTGTCCAACGCCAATTTTTCTGTCATCAAAAAGAAAGTCCTTAAAATCATTTTTAACAATTTCTTCGGCTGATTTTGAGGCAATCTCTGCCTTTTTATTAAATAAAAGCAATCCCAACTTTTCAATATTATCAATCTCAGCAATTTTAGCTAATTTCTGAGCAAGTTCTTTGTCTTTATTGGTTGTTGTCGGCGACTTAAAGATAACTGTATCAGATAAAATTGCACAAAGTAAAATAGCGGCTAAATTTTTGTCTATTCCAAAATTTCTATCTCTTTTAAAAAATTTTTCAGCTACAATAGAAGCTGTGCTTCCATATGACTTAACTAAAATTTCAATTGGAGAACTGTTTTGAAAGTTAAATTTATGATGATCAACAATCTCAACGATTTTGTCAGAATTCAACCCATCAATTCTTTGACTTTCTTCATTATGATCAACTAATATAAACTTTCTATCAATAGCCTCTTCACAAATCTCTGGGACATCAAAGCCAAATTTTTCTAAAATAAAATTTGTCTCATTATTTAATTTTCCGGCAATTAGCGGCTTATAACCTTTGCCCTTAAAAATGGAATAAGCGATAGCTGAAACGACAGAATCAGTATCTGGACTTTTATGTCCAATAATATAAATCATTTCTCAATTAATCTTTAATTTTAATAATCCTAATTTTTGATAAAGTTTTTTTATTGCTGTTTCTTGATCTTTTATATCTAATATCTCTCTCCGAATTAATGATTTTTCTCGACGAATATATTTAGAATAACTTTTTGATATTTTTATTTTCATAAGATTAAATTTGTTGCATAATAAAAGAGATGTCTCCTAAATTAAATTCTTCAATTTTATTTTTATTACCTAAAAAATTCGTCAAAGAAGAGGGCAAATCCATGCGCAATTAATATAACAAAAAGCCCTATTAGTCCATAGGTTATTATATTTTTGCCCTTTTTAATTTTAATGACCAAAATGAATCCAGCCGATAGAAGTCGAATATGCCCAACCACGAATTGTGCCATTAGCAACATCAACTGTTGCTGGATGATAAGGATAGTCAGGGTATGGTCCAAGTGCATCAAAGCTAATCCATCCGATCACATCTGACCATGCCCAACCACTTAAAATATAATAAGTGAGATCAGCGGTTACCCGATAATCAACTGTAGCACATGTGCCCATATTGTCGCAACTAAGACTAATCCATCCGATGGCTGGCGACCATGCCCAACCACTTAAATCTCCGGTTAAGCCATCAATAGCAACTTGATAATCAGCTATAGAACATGTGCCCATATTATGGCAACTAAGACTAATCCATCCGATCACATCTGACCATGCCCAACCAGTAAGTGCCCTCCCCACACTAACTGTAGCGCTTCCCGGACTATAATTAGAATAGATAGCCCAAACCAAGGTGCCACCAAAATTATTTGCTGTAAATTTGCCATATGCATCTATTGTTCCAATTGAGGAATTGTCAACAGTCCAAATTGCCCCTGGAAGAGCACCTGTAGCTGAATGTGCTGTAAAAGTTTGGGTTCCACCAATTAAAAGAGATGGTGAAGAGGGAACAACTGCTATTGTCCCGACTGCTGGAGAAATGACATTTGCGATAGCAATTCCAGAAACGGCTGGATTTAGAAGACTAGTCGCAGTAACAGTAACAACACCTGTTGTAGTTCCTGCGGTGAATTGTCCCCCCGAAGATATTGTGCCAATTGCTGGATTGCTTGTTGTCCAAATAATGGGACCTAAAGAAGAACCTGTCGGGTGAGGAGTGGCAAGAAATGTCTGTTGTCCTCCAATAACTATATCTACTGGATTAGGATTAACAGTTATAGCAGATAATGTTGGGGTAACTATAAAGGGGGTTGGAATAGCCCCTGGAGCCTTACAAACACCAGTAAAAGCAACAGCAATAACTATTATAAAAAAACCCAAAATAGCATAAATAGCCTTATTTTTTCCCTTGGCAATAATTTCATTGTCACCCAAGCCGGTCATTATATAAAGGGCTCCAACCAATATTATAAATATAGTAATGGGAACGGCAAAAGACCAAAGAAAACAGACTAAGCTTAAAATTAGCCCTTTAATGGTATCGGCTCTAATGGGATTATCAATGGTGGCGAAAAGGGATTGTGTTGAAAATAAAAAAAAGAGTAATGAGAAAAAGGTGATTTGTTTTAGGTTTTTAATTTTGGTCATTAATATTTATTTTAAATTTATAATTTTTTAGTTTTTAGGGGGAGGACCAGCAAGAGCAACGAAATCTGAATTCGCGGTCACTTGGGTCGCTGTCCCAATTGTTGCCTCTATAAAATCTGTCCCCTAAACACATAGTGCAGTCGGTGTCGGAGGTCGGAAAACGCCACCTTGCTTGTTGTGCCATACCATATCCATTCCCCGCTGCTCTACAAGCATTTAAACACCTACTATGAGAAGCAGGAGTAAGAGGGGGGTGCCCCGATGTCCTTGCTACAGCATCATCAGTTAAAAAGGAGAAAGTTCTTGTTGTCCCATCAACCTGGGCTTGGCATGACAGAAGATGTTGAGTTTCAATGGGCGGAAGAGCAAAATTTTTTGATGTTGACCCGCCTGGACCCGTGCAAGTTATTGTAAGGGGGTCTTGGGCGGTGGCTGTAGCTGACCCAAATGTTGGCAAGAAGAGGTTTCCAATTCGACAATAGTGAGAATCAAAAGAGTGCCAACTTACGCTTATATTCATTCCTGCCCCTAAGCTGGTAAAGGTCTGATTGGGAAAATCAGGAAGGCGATCAAATGCAAGGTTTTTTATTGTTGGGGGGGGAAAGATAACTGTTATTATTATTTTATCATAAATAGCTGGGTCATCAATACTTGTAGCAATTATCTCAACAGTTCCTAAAACAAGAGCCGTAAATTCACCGGTTACTGGGTCTATTGAACCACTTCCACTAAGAGGATTGACATCCCAAGCTATATTCCCCAAAATCGCACCAACTGGAGAAATGGACAAGTCAAATATCTCCTTTTTTCCTCTTCCGATTTCTAGGGTTATTGGGTCAATTGTCGTTGGAGTAATAGTAATTCCAGTAAGGGGCGGATATATAACAGTAACAACTGTTGTGCCAACAATTCCCGAAGCCACTTCGGTGACAGTTACTTTAACAGTGCCTATGCTATGTGCCGTAAATTTACCAGCTGCATCTATTGTGCCAACACTCGGAGTGTCTGTTGTCCAATTTAATGTCCCAATGGGCGTGGTAGTTGGAATAAATGAAGCGCTAAATGTTTGCTGTTCTCCAATAATAACATTCGGGAAAGGAGGGGATACAAGCAAGCCTGTTGCAACTGGAGTAATTGTTACCGTTATTTTTTTATAAATAGTTGGATCAATATTACTTGTTGCAGTTACAACGAGAGTACCAGAGGTATGTCCTGTAATTTCACCAGTTATTGGATTTATTGTCCCAATTGTTGGATCATCAACAGACCAAATTATTCCTCCCGAAACTGGACCCATAACAGCAGTAAGTGTTTGCGTGGTACCTATTATAACACTATTGATATTAGATGTAATTGCTACCCACGGTGCTGGCGCTTTGCAAAAACAATAAAGGGGGCGTTGAACCGAACAATCGCTGTGGGTATTATGAAACCAGAGATGATTTGTTTGAATAGCATCTCCTATAAATCCCTGGTCAACAACAGCCGACGAAGTTCCCCCCGCACAATTGACACTTAAAGTACCAGAGTAATGAGAAAAAGTCCAAGGGCTAACAGCTGTTCCGACAGAATTAGAAACTGCTCCCACCCATAAAGAATTAAAGTCTAAAGCAATTTGAGGTCGCCCAAGTTGGCTGGCAGAATACCAAGCCAAATTTAAGTTGGTAGTAAGAATATCTTTGGCTTGGTCTGTTGAAGAAATTGATAACAATGCGTTCTCTGTTCCAACGATACAATCGCTAGGTCTATTCGCATCCTGTTTGCATAAAGAAATTGCACCACTTCGACCACCACAATGACCAATATGCCCATCTGTTTTTGCATTGCTTGTCCAAATAAGATAGTGGGGGGGAGAAGGAACCACCGTTATAAGTGCTATAGCATAATTGCGAGCATCTGCCTCGCTTCTAGCAATTATAGTGATATTTCCCGTGCTAAGGGCAATAAAGTTGCCATATGTATCTATTGTGCCTATTGATGGATCGCTTGTTGACCAAAAAACATTTTGATTGGCAGTGGCGGGAGTAATTATAGCGCTAAATGTTTCTGTGCCCCCTATATTAATTACTGCCGTATTGGGACTAACCGCCATTGTTTGGGGAGGGAGGGCAACGGGGGGAAGTTCTAAACAATTGCCATGAAAGCCAACCATTGTAATTATAAGCCCCAAAAGGGCATAGGTTATTGATTTAACCCCTTTTTTAACTCTTTTTGGATCTCCAGCACTGGTCATTATAAAAAAGGCACCAACCAAAATTACAAGAATGGCAATAACCGCTGAAAAGCTCCAAAAAATACAGACAAAAGCATCTATTAGAGTTGCAAAATCATAAGCTCTAAAAGGGTTTCTAATTCTAGCAAATATTATGGTTGTTGGAAACAAAAATAGCAGAAAAAGAGAATAAAACAGATATTTTATATTATCTAAAGACATAGTCTAAAAAAATAAATAAATTGAAAAAAATTAAAATATTTTTCCGATACAAAGAATTTTAAGAAAACTATCACACGACTGATGGCGGCCAACAATGCCATGACGCCCCTTATATAATTGAACAGAGAAGCCATACAGATCTGGTTGAGAAGTTGTCCACTGATAACATGTTTCTTCCCAGTCCGTGCTCCTGGGTTTATCACCTAATGCTGCTCCCGTCCAAAAATAATTGATATGGGGAGACATTCCATCTATTGCATCTTTCATTGAGTTTTGCCATATTCTTCTAAGAAATAGATCACGATTAAAGGCAATAAGATGGGAGTCAAAATTAGTTGTGCCATCAGGCCAAAATCCCCAAACTTTTGCATTAGGATCTAAATTTATTTGGTTCCAGATATTAGCAATATACCAATCACTGCCACCTGCTCGAGAATATAATCCAGCCACTCTCTCCCCCCAACCTAGCGTTGAGCCAACATCAAATTTATCAAAAATAATATGATCATATTTTGATCTTTGAGCTTCAGCTCGGCAAGCACCAATTAATGCAAAGTCTGGAGGATGAAAATAATCAACCATATGTCCTTTATCTTCACCCGGTCCTTGATCTAAGACAAAAATCACTAAATCACCAGAAGACGGAGTAAGAGTTGCCAAAGGAATATCTACTGTTACTGTCACACTGGCTGTTACCGTCCCGGCTGACTCAATACATTCTATCTCGTATATTGTTGTTGCCGAAGGAGTAACTTGATCAACACCATCTGCCCTACCCCCAGTGACAAAACCAGGACCAGCAATGGCAGTGCAAGAGGTAGCATTTGGGAAATTCCATTTTAGAGTTGTGCTCTCTCCTAAAGTGATCGTATCTGGATCCGCTACTAATACATTAGTTGGAATTGGCACGATTACTTGAACTACTGCAGTAATAAATTTTTGTCCTTCGGGACCAATACACTTTAAGGTATAGGTTGTTGAATTTCTTGGATTTACTGAAATGCTACCGTCAGTTCTCCCCCCAGTATAAAACCCAGGACTAAAGGCAGTGCAAGCAGTAGTATTTTCTGAAGTCCATTTAAGTGTTGTTGTCATGCCTTGTTGAATAGTTGTAGGAACAGCCGTTAAGGTAATTGATATGTCCTCATCGGGAGGAACAGTACAAATACCACTCAACCCGATTGTTATCCCAACAATAAGAACTCCTAAAAGAGAGAGAAAAATTATTATTTTCCCCTTTTTAAATTTTTCAGGATCTCCAATACTAGTCATTATAAAAAAAGCACCAACCAGAATTAAAATAACTGCTACTGGAATTGTGAAAGTCCAAAAAAAACAGAGAATCGAAAATACCAGCTCCATAAATCTATCAGTTTTAATGGGATCTATAATCTCAGCAAAAACAATTTTACCCGAAAATAAAAACAAAAATAAGAATGATAATAAAAAGGGTAATATTTTTTTCTTTTTTAATCTCATTTTTATAAAAATTTTAATTTAATTTTTTTTATTGCTGAAATTTGATAATACGCAAGGTAATGGGTATAGTTATTTGTTGATTCCCTGCTGTGATTGTAACACTTTCATAATATTTACCAGGGGGTATTACGGGGGGATTAAGGGTATTTCCTGAGAGCCCCTGAACAGTAACTGTTATAGATTGTCCTGGACTCAAAGATCCTTGCAATGGATATGTCCTTATAAATGTTACAGAACTGCTACTATCCCAAGCTAATTGTTGGTTAGAAAAGTTGGTTATTATTATGGTGGCAGGGGTCGTCCAGAGCACATTACTCTGCCAAAACTGGTCGTTGACCCATATCATAAAATCGGAGTTATTTACATGTATCAGAAGGGGGGGGGGAGGTGCTACCGCAAGCACATAATAGGGGCAAATCAAAAGGAGGTGCAATACAATTGGTTGGTGTCCATGAGCCAGCCCATGGGCCCCCGAGCCATCTTTTGCCTGTGGTATTTGTGATGCCAGATATACCTCCACTAGGGTCGGGAAAGGCTTCAGTCCAACCACCGCAAGTATAGGGAGCCACACTTCCATCAGAACCATCTGTTCCCGTCCAATGGTTAGTACCTAAACCCAGCAAGCCACTATCAAAACCACCGTCCATCGGGCTATTGATCACACTTCCATCAAGAAGGTCTGCCCAATTGTTTGCTGCCAAAATACCAGGATGAGTATAATCTCTAAAAAACCAGGGAGCAAACCTATTGTTCACATA
>JAAXQB010000361.1 GCA_012329085.1 Methanosarcinales archaeon
AAGAAACGGATTCAGATGAAAAGATTAATTTTTTGGTAAAAATAGGTAATTGCATTAGGGGAAAGAAGAAAGAAATTTTAGAAGATTTAAAAGAGAAGTTTAGTAAAGAAAATAATATTATCAGCTTAAAAATAAATGGAAAATATGTTGGCGATTATTCTGTTGTTCGAGATATTTTGGTAGATACTGCAAAGAAGAATTTCTATTTTACAAAATCATTTTCTGGAGATAATCAATATTCAAAGGCGGATGACCGGATATGTTCGGTTTGCAACAAAAGAGAATCGGAGGTGTATGGCTTTGCATCTAATTATAAATTTTACACTGTTGATAAACCTGGTTTTGTGAGCGGTGGATTTCAGCAAAAATATGCTTGGAAAAATTATCCAGTATGCCTGAATTGTGCCTTAACACTTGAAGAAGGCAGAAAATATCTGGGTAAGAACTTAAGTTTTAATTTTTATGGCTTCAGGTATCTTCTAATGCCTAAATTTGTGAGAGGAATAGAAGAAGAAACAAGAAGTGAGGTTTTTGGGATTATAGAACGGCAAAAGGATCCAAGATTTAGGAAGAAAGACATAAGGCGATTAACTCAATATGAAGATGAGGCATTGGAGTTAATGAGTGAACAAAAAAATTATCTAAATGTAAATTTTTTGTTTTATGACGCTCCAAAAGGTTATGATGGTTCCGTTTTTAATATCTTGTGTTATATTGAGGACATTCTTCCGTCAAGGTTGAAAGTATTATTTGACGCTAAAAGTCAGGTTGATAAAATTGATATTTTTAAGAAATGTATGGTCCCAATATTTGAAAATAAAAAGAAAGCCGGCGAAAAAGAGTTAGAATTTAATTTTGGCATTTTACGAGATTTTTTCTATGATTACATAAATAAACGGTGGATTAGCACGAAATATTTCTTAGATATTGTAAATAAAATTTTTACAGATAAACCGATATCTTATCATTTTTTAGTGAGTTTTATTATACAGAAAATAAGAAATGAATTTATAAATGATTATTCAACTAATATATCCACATTAAAGGGTTTTATGTTGTTAAATTATTTGAATGGATTAGGAATATTAAGAAATTTTAAGGAGGTGAGAAAGATGAATGAACATAGGGCTAAGATATTCAATATCTCTGGAGAAATAAACGAGAGGGTTGATTCATTTTTTAGTGAATTTGCTGATTTTTTTAGTAGTGATGCTAAAAAAGCAATTTTTCTTGAGGGGGTATTGGCACAGTTTTTGTTGAATATACAATACCAAGAAAGAAATGCAACCCCCTTCAGGATTAAATTAAAAGGATTGAAATTAGATGAGAAACAAATTAAGAAACTCTTGTGCGAAATACAGAATAAATTGGAAGAATATGGAAAGAATCACTATTATAGGAAATTAGAGTCAATAATTTCTGGTTATCTTGTTTCAGCAGGGAATAGATGGGAGATGACAAAGGATGAAATAAGTTATTATTTTGTATTGGGAATGAATTTGGCTTCTTTGTTTAAATCAAAAAGCAAAGAAGCAAAGGAGGTGAAGGAAAATGGATAATATTCTAAAAAACAGGTCAGAGGTTGTGTTTTTATATGACATAAAGGATGCTAATCCAAATGGTGACCCATTAGATGAGAATAAACCAAGAATTGATGAAGAAACAGGAATAAATATTGTAACAGATGTTAGGTTAAAGAGAACAATAAGAGATTACTTGATGAATTTTAAGAATGAGGAGATATTTGTCAAAGAGATAATAGATAATGAGGGGAAAATACAAGATGCTAAATTAAGAGCAAAGGATTTTTTAAAAGATGTGTCTGATTTGGAGAGTAAAGGTTTTAATGAACAAAAAAAAATAATCAAGGATAAAATAGTCAGTACTTGTATTGATGTGCGGTTATTTGGGGCTACAATTCCTCTTGATTTATCAATTAAAGAGAAAAGTAAGCCAAAGAATGTTACTGGTTCTATAACACTAACAGGTCCTGTACAGTTTAGAATAGGAAGGTCATTACATAGAGTTGAGTTAAAACATATAAAAGGTACTGGTGCGTTTGCTTCTAAACCAGGTGCAACACAAAAAACATTTAGAGAAGAAGATGTTCTGCCTTATTCTTTAATCTGTTTTTATGGCATTATTAACGAAAATGCTGCACAGCATACACATCTTACAGAAGATGATATAAAACTTCTTTTGGATGGGATGTGGAATGGAACCAAAAATTTAATTTCACGAAGCAAAGTTGGACAGATGCCAAGATTACTTCTAAAAGTAAATTACAAAGAGAAAAATTATCATATTGGCGATTTAGATAAATTAATCAAAATTAAAGATATTGATAAACTTCAACAAGAAAAGATAAGAGACATTTCAGATTTAAAGTTAGATGCAACAGAATTAGTTGAAACGTTGAATTACAACAAAGATAACATTGAAAGCATTGATATGAAAATTGGCGATTGGGTAGAGATTGATTTTAGTGGTTTAAATAAGGCAATAAGACAAAATCCCATTAAGTGATGTAATAGTTATGAATCAACAAAATATAGATAAGGTAGTAGTATTTGATATATGGGGAGATTATGCGCATTTCAGGCGATTTTATACAACTACATCTCCACTTACCTTTCCTATTCCTCCCCGAACTGCATTGTGTGGTTTGATTGGAGCAATGATTGGACTGGAAAAGGAAAATAATGAGTATTTGCAATTCTTTACAATAGACAAAGCATTTATCGGATTGAGATTGTTGTCTCCTGTAAAAAAAGTGATAATTGCCGAAAATTTGATACATACAAAAAAAGCGAAAGGAATTGGGATGAATTTAATAGTAGAGAGGTGTCAGATAAGGTTTGAATTTTTAAAGGACCCAAAGTATAGAATTTATTTTTATCATACTGACAAGGATTTATACAAGAAAATGAAAAATAATTTAGAATGTCATAAGTCCGTATATACACCCTGTTTTGGCTTGAGTGAAAATATAGCAAATTTCAAATTTATAAATGAGTTTAAAATTGAAACCAAGATTGCCGATGAAAAATATATTCAAATTCATTCAATACTCTCAGCTGAAAAAATTGCAGATAAAGATGGTATAAAATTCAACTTAGATGATGAGTTTTTTTCAATAAGGGTTCCGATGGAGCTAAATACAGAAAGAATAGTTACAAAATACAGCGATATTTTATTCGAAAAAAATGGCAGACCAATTGAGGCAAAATTGATTTCACGATATTGGACAATAAATTATGGAGAAAAACATAACATCGTATTCATCTAATAAACCTAAGTCCCATCCCGATAAATTTTTAGAAGAGCATTTACTATCTGTTGGAAATTTGTGCCAGGAAATTATATCATCAAAGAAACTAAATTTGGACAGATATATAGACTATGAAATTCTTCAAGACATTTCTTTCCTAATTGGTTTGACTCATGATTGTGGCAAAGCAACTTCTTATTTCCAGAATTATATTAATGAAAAAGATGGAACAAGAAAAGCAAAGTTAAAAAGCAAACCAGAAACACACCATGGTTTTATATCGTCTATTTTTGCATATTATACTATAAAGGGATATTTATCAGATAAAGATTTGTTAAATAAAAGATATTATCGGTATCTTCCAGTAATATGTTTGTTAGTAGTTAAAAAACATCACGGCGGTTTAGATAACATTGATGGTGAAATTATTAATTTTGAGGAAAAGGTCTTGCAGAATCAAATTAACGCAATTGATTTTGATAAGTTAAACGAAATTTACAAGGGATTTTTTCAAAAGATAGGCTTTAACTTTGATTACCGTATAGTGAAAGATAAAGTTTTAACTAGCGAGCCTGTATATAGTTACGGAAAGATCAAAGAATATAGAAAAAAATACAAAGAAGACTTAAAAACGGAAGGGAAGTTAGTTAGAAATATAGATGAAGAAAAGACTCTTTTTTATTATTTTACAACTTTATTTTTATATTCAGTTTTGTTAGATGCAGATAAAACAGATGCCGCAGAATTGAAAAGAATAAAAAGAATTGACATAGATGAAAGCATAATTGATGAATATAAAAAAGTTAAATTTAATGATAAAGATAGTAAAATTAATCGGATACGAAACGAGATTTATGACGAGGTTATTTCAAAAGTTGAAAATATATCTTTAGAAAAAAATAGAATTTTATCATTAAATGTTCCTACGGGCACAGGAAAAACCCTTACTTCTCTATCTTTTGCATTAAAATTAAGAAAGAGAATAGAAAACGAAAAGGGTTATAGCCCGAGGATCATATATTCCTTGCCGTTTTTAAGCATTATTGATCAGAATTTTGCTATCTTTGAAGATGTTTTTAAATCTATTAGCGGAGAAAAGCCAGATTCAAACACTTTATTAAAACATCATCATCTGTCTGATGTCGTCTATAAAGTAAAGGAAGAGGAATTTGAAAATATAGATAGGGATATTGGTAAAGATTTCCTTTTGATCGAGGGTTGGAATTCTGAAATTATTGTTACAACTTTTATGCAATTTTTTTACTCATTAATATCTAATAGGAATCGGGTAATAAGAAAATTTCATAATATTACAAATAGCATTATTATATTAGATGAAGTTCAGGCAATTCCTCATAAATACTGGTTACTTCTTAACAAAACAATAAAATTTTTTGCGGAGCATTTTAATACATATTTTATCTTTATTACTGCTACGCAACCTTTAATTTTTGATAAAAAGGCAAGCGAAATAAAGCCATTAGTAGAAAACAAAAAGAAATATTTTAAGCTATTAGATAGAGTATCCTTAAAAATAAACTTAGAATGTATCAGCATTGATGATTTTAAAAAAGTATTAAAAAAAGACATAGTGAAGAATTTAAATAAAGATTTTTTGATTGTTTTAAATACCATTAATTCTTCAACGAACATTTATAATTACATTAAAGATTTAAATCTGGGGGACGATGCACTTTATTATCTCTCTACAAATATTATTCCCAAAAAAAGATTAGAAAGAATTAAGGCGATAAGAAAGAAAACTACAGAGTGGAAAATTGTTGTTAGCACTCAACTTATTGAAGCAGGGGTAGATATTGATGTAGATATTGTTTATCGGGATTTCGCACCATTTGATTCAATAAATCAGGTTGCTGGGAGATGTAATAGAAATTTTGGTGATAAAAAAGGTACTGTTAAAATTTTTATTTTAAAAGAGAATAATGATGGAAAAGTATATTATCCTTATACTATCTATGAAAGTTTTATTACAGACAAGACTATAAAGATTTTTGAGGATACTGGGGTTGAAATAAACGAACCTAATTTCTTACAATTAAGCAATAATTATTTTGAGAAGATAAATAGTGGGAAAAGTGATGACTCTTCAGA
>JAAXQB010000184.1 GCA_012329085.1 Methanosarcinales archaeon
ATTCTGCATTTGCACCATATATAGTAAAAGAAGATATTGCAGATATTAGTTTGATTGGACTTCGTGGAAGAGTGTATGCATTAGGATATCTAACAGAACCAAGTGATACCATAATTGATGATATTCTTGCTGTTGAACATACATGGATAAATATGACGAAAATTCCGCAGACTACATCTGTAGCTTGCGATTTAGTGGCACTCAATGCCAGTCTCGCAGGTGCTAATATGGAAGGGGGTATCGCTCCAACCGATTGTAATAGATCACTTCTTAGAGCATACATTAAAAGAAATGGTGAAGAACATCCTGAATTCTTTAATGCGATTAAAGGACTAGGTTGGGATGGTATAATGCGAATGGGAAATCTAAATCGTGCAATTCGTGGAAATGCTGATTTAGTAACTAATTGGAATAATTATTTATTAGCTAACGATCTCAATGAATTTGAATTCCAAATTGCAGAAGGTGCTATGGGTGACAGACCAACAGTGTTTTTTATGACGCACGGAGACCCATCCCCAATAGAACAATCATTCATTAATTATATGAGACTCAAATCTTTTTAAATTTGAGAATTCATAAAATCGCAACATAAATCAAAACAAGAATTGAGTTTTATTTAATAAAAATAAAACTCAATTCTATTATTTTTTTTAAAAATATACTTAAAAATTCTCTATTTATCTAATACATTTTGAAATACCACTCAAAATTTATTAGGAAAAATAAATAAATCTTAAAAATTTAACAAAAATGATTGTAAAAATCATAATTTAATTTTTGTATCTTTACAATAAAACTCAAATTACAAAAAATATTATAAATGTTTAAAAATTAATATTTTTATAAACGATTGCTATTTTTATATTGTGTAATTAAATTATGAATTTGATATGATAAAAAAAATAATAGATGCAATAATATACTAACTACTAACTAAAAATATAACAATAGTTTATATGCATCAACAAAAATAAATACTAAAAATAATTAATGATAAATAAAAATGTCTTTTAATACAAAATTTTGCAAATTATATTCAATAAAAAATTAAACATGATTAAAATAAAACAAAAACATACACTAATAAATTTCAAAAAAAAATCGATTGCATTATTTTTTACCATGCTATTTGTGATAAGCATATTTTCACCGATGGCAACAAGTATGGCACAAGAGCAAACAAGAACAATAGCAAATATAGGTGAAACAGTAAATCCATCATTTGAAAATTCAAATCAAAATATAGGATTGTCAGTTAATACAAATCAAGGAAGTTTAGGAGAAAGTAGTGCTAATACAAATAAACCAAAAATAGCAATATTTTTACATCGTGCGCAACTTGGAGGTAAAGCCGCATTTGAACTTGTGCCTGAAAACGATAGGCCTGTGAGTTTATCTTTCTATTACACTTTAAATGCATCAGATTATGTAAATGAGTCATTAGACCTTACAGATTATGAAGTTATCATTGTTAAAACTGCAGGAATGAGAGGAAGAGAATTACAAGTAGAAGCTTTACTTCCAATTCTTGAACCTGCACGAAATGCTGGTGCAGAGATTATATCTATGAGGGCAGAGCATGGCATAGCCACAATAAATCTTTCAAAACATTTAGATATTGTAACTTATTTTAATAATTTAGTTTGGTTTGATACAATACCTCAAAGCACAAATGCATTAAATTTAATGAATTACATTTATGTGAATTTTATGGGAGGGAATGCTGAGGTGCAACCGCCAAGAATTCGCCCTGAACCGGGAATATATCATCCTAATGCGTATGAACATGGGTTTGTATTTGATAATATTGAAGATTATATGACATGGGCAAAGAATCGTATAGATAAACCATTTAATGAAAATAATATAACTATTGGACTTATTGCATGTGCTCACTTTACAAGTGGGTATGTGATGGACGAATTTATTAAGCAAATTGAAGCTACGGGTGCTAATGTGATTATGACATATCCAATTACTGGAGTAATGGGTGGCAGAGAAAATCCTGTAACAGATATGTTTTATAATGAAGGAGAATCAAGAGTTGATGCTATTATATCATTCCAAAGTTTTTTAAAATCTGTTCCAGATAATATGCGTATTCAACAATTTAAAAAACTCAATGTGCCTGTATTTGGGGCAGTTAGTCTTGGAGGTATGATTGGAAGTGCAACAGAAGAAGAATGGAGAGAATGCCCAAGAGGTATAAGTCTTAATCATGTTGGTTTCTTTATATCTCCGCTTGAAATGATTGGTGTTGCCGCTCCTACGGTAATTTCAGCAAAGAGTGTGACTAAATATGGTGATACTGTTGATATTGCATTGCCAAATCAAATTGCACGATTGGTAAATCGTGCAATTAACCATGCCAAACTTAGCCATAATCAAAATCAAGATAAAAAAATAGCACTTATTCATTTTGAGTATGCTGCAAGTGGTTTAAATACTCCTGCAAGTATCGAACAATTACTTAAAAGTTTAAATGAGCATGGATATACAGTAGATATGCTATCTGAAGATGAACTTATAGATACAATGTATTCACATGGTAGAAATATTGGAATGTGGGCACAACCTATGTTGGAAAGCATGGTAAAAAATCATAGTAATGAAATTGTGCTTATTCCTGTTTCTACATACAAGACATGGTTTAATGAAATGATTCCAGAATATCGCCAACAAGAAGTTATTGATTTCTGGGGGAAGCCAGAAGATAGTTCAATGGTAGTAAATTATAACGGAAAACCACATTTTGTATTACCAAGAGTTAATGCAGGTAATATAATGATAATGCCTCAACCATCAAGAGGGGGCGGAAATGTGAGCGATGCTGTTATGCATCATGATTTGGCTACACCACCACACCATCAATATATTGCATTCTATTTATGGTTACAAACAGAAGAAGTTGATGCAATTATTCACTTTGGAACACATGGTTCGCAAGAATGGTTACCGGGAAAAGAGCGAGGATTAGACGATTTTAGTTGCTGGCCATCTCTTATGAGTGGAGAACTTCCCATAATTTATCCATATATTGTAGATAATGTAGCAGAAGCAATACAAGCAAAAAGAAGAGGAGATGCTGTAATTATAAGTCACATGACTCCACAAATGGCAGCAGCTGGATTATATGGTGAATTAAGAATACTTCATGATGACATTCATTCGTATAGAAGAATACCAGATCAAACTGTAAGAGAAGTAGAATTGCGGATGATAATTGAAAGAGCTATTAATATGAGTGTTGATTTAGAAATGAAAATGCCGGGATTTGAAGGAATACCATGGGATTCCAATCTTACAGAAAAAATTCACATGCATATTCATGATGTTGAAGGTCAAATAATACCAGTTGGATTACACATATTAGGGAAAATTCCAAATCAAACACTTTTATATGAGTCTGTGCTTAAAATAATCGGTCCCGAATTCACTGATGAAATTATAAAAGTTGGTGGAATAACACATGAATATGTATGTTGTTGTCAAGTAAATCAAAATGGTGATGAACATGCATGTTATATAGAAGAAGTTGCAAAACACAAAGCAAAAAAGATGCTTCGTATGACAATCGCAAATGATACGCCATTTATAGACATTCAGCAAAAGGTACTTGGCAATTCTTCTGATAAACTCTCTCAACATTTAGAGGATGGGGCAAAACATCTTGAAAACTTTTTACGCGTAGATAATGAAATAAAATCCATTCTTAATGCACTTTCAGGAGGATTTGTTGCCCCAAGCACGGGAGGAGACCCAATTCGCAATCCAGAAAGCTTACCTACTGGTAGAAATCTATACTCCTTTGACCCAAGAACAATACCTACAAGAGCCGCATGGGAAGTAGGAGTAAATACATTAAATACACTTCTTGAAGACCATTATATTCAAAATGGAACATATCCAGATAAGATAGGTTTTGTATTGTTTGCAGGTGAAACAATGCGTCAAAATGGAGTTGCAGAAGCACAAATTCTTTATGCAATGGGCGTTAGACCAATATGGGATAATAGAGGACGAATTAGAGTAGATGGAGGGCGAAACGGTCTTGAAATTATCCCAGATAATGAACTTGGTCGCCCAAGAATTGATATTATGACTACAATTACTTGCCTTTATCGAGATGTATTCTCATGCCGTGTAGAAGTTATTGATGCCGCTGTAGAACTTGTTATTAACCATAAAGGAGATAGTACGATTCCAAACCATGTAAGAGATAATTATAAAAATCTCACAAAAGAGCTTAAAGAAATGGGATATGATTCCGAAACTGCATCCAATTTATCCTCTGCTCGTATATTTGGACCTCCGCCTGGGGGATATGGAATGGGATTAAGCGGTGCTGTATTAGCTGGTGGCACTTGGGACGAAAGAAGTAAATTAGCAAACTCATTTCTAAATAGAATGGGCAATATATATTCACGAGAATTATGGGGAGAACCAAATAGAATGGTTTTAGAGAGAGCATTAAGTGGAACTGATATTGCAATATTTAGTCGTTCATCTAATCAATATGGAGCGATAACAACTGATCATCCATTTGAATCACTTGGTGGGCTTGGTATGGCAGTTGAATATGTAGACGGAACTCAACCTACTCTTAGGATTACAGACCTTAGAAATCCACATAAAGATGGCGAAATTGTCACGCTAAATCAATTTTTACGCATGGAACTTCGAGCAAGACAATACAATCCAAGATTTATAAGAGGATTAATGGAGCATGGCTGGGCTGGTGCAAGTGAGTTAGAAAACACAATCTCTAATTTATATGGTTGGCAAGTTGTATCTCCAGATATAGTCACTGATGATATGTGGAATGAAATTTATGAAATATATATACAAGATAAATTAAATCTTAATCTTGGGGAGTTTTTTGATGAATACAACCCTCTTGCACGACAAGAAATTATGAGAAGATTAGTAGAATCTTATGAAAGAGGGTTCTGGGATGCAGATTCTGAAATTATAAATGACCTTGTAGAGCAAATTGTTGAATCCGTTGCAGAAAATGGTCTTACTTGCTGTGCATCTTGCTGTGCAAATCCACGAATGGATCAATTCATTGCTGAACGAATACAATCAGGGGAATTAGAAATTGATGAAGAAACATTAAAGAAATTTAGTGCACGAGGTCAAAAAGTTCTTGAAAGGGATTTAGTAGGAGTAGATGTTGGAGAAGGTGAGCCAGCCACAGATCCTGCAACAGATGCTGCAAATGCAGATCTCGTAGAAGGTCAAATAATGGAACCAGTAGAACCAATGCAACCAACGACTGGGGTGGATCTTCCAGTAACAGAGATTGTAATAGGAATTTTGATTATTGGGCTTATAGGAGCAGTGTATTTATTAACTAAAAAGAAGGATTAAATAATGCAAAAATGTGGAGTTATCCACTTTTATTATTTTTTTTATAATTAACATAAATTATATAAGAGGGACAATAATATGAACAAAAGAAATAGGATAAAACGAAAACGAAGATATCTTGAAAATTATGAAGAAGATATAAGTCCGCTTACCGGAATAGCAAATCTCTTTGATGCCGCAATAGTACTTGCAGTTGCTCTTATGATTGCACTTGTATCAATACCAGGCATGCAAGAAATTATTGATGCGGATACAGATTTTACAATGGTTGTAAATCCAGGAGAAGATGATATGCAAGTTATAACCAGAGTTGATGGAGCCATTGAAATTCAAGCCATGACAGGCGAAACAGGAGAAGGAATTGGAGAAAGACTTGGTGCAACATATCGATTAGAGGATGGTACTATGATATATGTACCAATAGAAGAAAACTAAAATTAACTAATAATGTATATGGATATGATTAAAATAAAACAAAATTCAAAAAGAATTCAAACCAACACAATTAAAAATTTTAAAAAAACAATAATAGCATCATTTTTTATTATATTATTTGTGATGTGTATTTTTTCATCTATTACAACAGTCACAGCTATGCCAGAAGGAGGTATGCCAATAGTATTAATTGAACCTGAAACAATAACGCTTAATATAGATGATACACAGCAATTTGCTGTAATAGGAATATCAGAAGGCAGAGAAATGATTTGGTCTGTTGATGATGAATCTGTTGGAATTATTGATGAAAATGGTCTTTTTACAGCGAATGCAATAGGAACTGCTACTGTGGCAGTTAGTGTAATTATACCGGGTATGCCAATGACTATTGATAGAATTGCAACGGTGATTGTAAAAGAACCAATAGCAGAAATTGAACAAATAGCAGAAATTGAACCTTTATCAATAACAATTACACCTACTGCAACAACAATTGATATAAATACAGCAAAGCAATTCACAGCAACCATATTACCAAATAATGCAAATCAAAATGTGATTTGGTCTGCTGATAAAGGGGCAATCGATGCAAATGGTCTTTTTATGGCAAATGAAATTGGAAATGTCATCATAACTGCAACAAGTGTTGCAAATGAAGATATTATAGGAACCACAACTGTAATGGTGGGAGACACTGTTGTAGAGCCTATAACACCAAAAGAATCTGATGATGAAAAATCTATTCCAATGACAGATGCGGTGATAAGTGTTATTGTTATTGGAATTATAGGTTCGGCATATATGTTTTTTAAAAATAAATGATGAAAAAATAGATTAGACTTGTTGTGCATTAACTCATATTTCGATATGTAGCGACTAAATTTTGACTTTTAGTTATAGATTGTTATGCTAAGGTTAAATTTTGGATTATTATGCAACAAGTTTATTAAATCCATTCATAACTCATTCGATGCTCATTTTTTTCAAGAATGCGTTTATTTGTTGCATAGAGCAAATCAAAAAGCTACAAAAAGTTTTAGTCACTTTATAGTTAGAACAATAAAAATTTAAAATTTCCCAAATATATTCAAAATGAATATGTGTTAAGTGTAAAATTTTTTAAAAGCACATTTTTAAATGGACTGTGTGCTTTTTATACACATATATATTATATATAAACGCTCATTCGTTCCGAATGAGCTGTCTAAAATCGAAGATTTTCTCCAACGCTCATTCGTTCCGAATGAGCTATTAAAAATAAAAGGTTTAAAAATTTGAAACATATTTACAAAAAAATAAAATCAATACTTATAGCAATTGCTATTATAAGTATATTCATTCATAGCATGCACACAATTAGTGCACACGATGAATCTATGCTCACAAACGAAATTCAAAATCCAACTTTAACAAACGAATCAAACAATCAAAACGCAACTGCGATACCAGTGAGTGATATAGGCAATCCATCTTATTTCTTTGGTGGATTGCTAATCGCAAGCATTTTTGGCATAAAAATTGGTGTTGGAAGTGGACTTTCAAATTTAAGTAAAAAAGAATTCATGCCAATTTCAATATTTTATCTAATCACAACAGCAATTATTGCATATCTATCAATAAACATTATTCCTCACTATGTGATGGAGCAAATTAGAAATATTGCGCCAATTTATTATACAATACTTGCTTTAATTTCAATTATTGCAGGAGTATATACAATAAAAAGTTTAAAAAAAGGAAATGATATTTCAAAAAAATCCTTTTTAGTATTGGTTGCACCTTGCCCATTATTAGTATTTTCAATCATGCTTATATCTACACAAATTCCATTTGAACTTAATAGTATATTAATAACAATTTTAACTACAATGGGATTTGTCGCAATTATTGCAATATCTTATTTATTAAGTAAAATAAAAGCATCCACTCTACATCTTGGAAATTTGATGATTGCATTAGGATTTGGAATATTGACTGTTGCACTAATACTTCCTGAATTTATTAAAACAGGATTTAATGTAGCCCCTACGGCTGGATTTATGATGGAATTAAATGAAATGGCAATGATTGTTTTATTTTTTATCACATTTGCGATATTAGGATTTCTCAAAGAAAATATTTTAATAAAACGAGGTGATTATTAATGGCAATTGAATATTTACAAGCAGTTTTACAATTAATTTCGTCAGTTCTTCTTTATCCTGTAATGATTACTTTATTTATACTCACAATATGGGCATTAGTGCTTATTGGTGGTATAACATCAGAATATTCCAATCGTAATAGAGATATTAAAAAAGCGATATCTGGCATAAAAAAAGCAAAAGAATGCATGGATTCTGGAAAATATGACGAATCTGTTTCAGCTCTTATAAATTGCTGTGCCACTCCAATTGTATCAAATTATGCCAAAAATGTGTCACGCCTAATTGCAGAAAAAAATTCAGTTCAGGTAGAAAAAATTCTACAAGATTACGAACTTAAAGTCTTAAAAAAGCTTGAATCTACGAGAATAATATCTCATATAGCTCCTATGCTTGGGCTTATTGGAACCTTAGTTCCACTTGGTCCTGGATTGGTAGGACTTATTGAAGGAGATATTACAATACTTGCAAATGCACTTGTTATTGCATTTAGTACAACGGTTATCGGTCTTGCAGTTGGAGGAACTGCTTATGTTGTAACAACCATTAGGCGAAGATGGTATGCACAAGACATGAGTGATATTGAATACATATCTGCAATTTTATTTGATGAAATTGAAACTGAATAAATAAAAAGTTTTAATTCTTTATGTATTAGAATGATGGAACTTAAAATTTTATATGTGTCAAATATATCATTTGGCACAATAAAATATTATTTTTTGAAAATAGTTTTTCATGTAAAATTAAATACTAACACTTGTTCATTCTGAACAAGCAAACACTCATTCGTTCCGAACGAGTTATTAAAAATTATATCTACACTTATTTTATCGTATCCGCTTCAAATTAGAGAGTAAATAGATCAAATGTGAGCCTGATAGATTATATTC
>JAAXQB010000009.1 GCA_012329085.1 Methanosarcinales archaeon
CGATTTGAGTCTTAAACGGCTTGTTGAAGAATTGGATGGAATTCGTATTGCTCTTGTAAAATCTAAAATAGGCAATAAAGTTGAAATGATATTTGAAGAAATGGATGTAAAACAAGCTCAATTATTTTCTTTATTGAATTTAGAGAAATATATGCTAATTTAAGATAATCGATAGCAATAGGGTTTATGTTTTAGTAGGTCATACATCAATCGAGTTAGTCGATAGTGTTTTTTACCACATCTTTGAAAGTCAAGTTTAATTTTTATTATAATTAATTTTTAAATCAAAACTTATGTTACATATTTTTTGAAATAAAAAAATAAGTCTTATTGATAACGATTATCATATTTAAAATGACACACTTTAATTTTTAAAATTCTAATTTTATTCTTCAATATTACTTCTTTTAATTTTTTTCACACAAATTGCATCAAGTATTGTAAATAAAGGCATAAATATTGCATCTTAGGTTAAGGTGGAGTTATCAAAACAATATATATACTTTACAAGCCTTATTATTATTGTAGGAAAAATAAATTTCTACTTCAAAAAATAAAATTATGCCCTATATAAAAAACGAGATAATACCCATTCTCTTTCCAAGAATGAACTTTCAAAGAGAATGCGTGTTAAGCATATAATTTTACAAGCCATATCCAATTAAAAACATCACACATTAATTTAAAACATTGGATTTTAAATTGTAATAGAGTTGAAAGGGCGTATGTCCTTAAATGGAGGCAATCATTATGATAACCGCTACAGAAAACTCAATAAATTTAAGTCAAACCATGTACAAATACAAAATAGAAGTTATACAAGATGAATGTATAGGGTATAAAAAATGTGGATTATGTATGGGCGCATGTGAAGAGCACATTTTAATTCCAGATTACGAATCTGGAAAAGTCAAAGTAAATAAAGAGACAGAACTTTACTGCGATGGAATCGGCTCTTGTTTAAGCGTATGTCCAGTAAATGCATTAAAAATAATAAAAGAAAAAATAGAAGTAGGAACTAACGAGGTGAAAATGAATATTGTCACTCCATTAGATGCACCAACTCCTTGTGGATGCCCAAGTAGCATGGCAAAAACCATTGATAGAATTGAAATTGTAACAAAGGATGAGGACACAACTCAAGGATTTGAGCCAAAATCAGAATTAACTAACTGGCCAGTTCAACTCCATCTCTTAAATCCAATGGCACCATATTTCAAAAATTCTGAACTTGTTATTGCCGCAGATTGTTGTTCTTTTGCATATGCAAACTTTCATAAAAAATTCTTGAAAGGTAAAAAAGTTCTTGCAATTGGTTGTCCAAAATTAGATGATGCATCAAAATATACTGAAAAAATAAGATCGATTGTAAAATTCAACAATATAAAAAAAGTAACCGTTGTAATTATGAGTGTTCCATGCTGTGCAGGAATGTATTCTTTGGTAAAAAATGCACTTGATGGGCTTGATTGTGAATTAATAAAGCATGTTGTATCTGTCGATGGTACGCTGATGGACGATTCTAATGCTCAAACCAACAAAAAGCCACAATTGGTTATGCCGCTACTATAAACTAAAAATTAAAAAAAACAAAAATAAAAATTAACAAAAAGGTGAAAAATTATGTCCGCAATACAAATAGAAAAAACGGAAGAAGTTAAAAAAACAATCGCAAAAAAAATGTTTTGTAATCAATGTCAAGAAACAATTCAAAATATAGGATGTACAACGAAAGGCGCATGTGGAAAAGACTTTGAAACTGCAAATCTTCAAGACCTTTTAGTATATACTACAAAAGGAGTCGCAGAGTGCTTAAATATATCTGGACATTTATCAAAAGACGCCAATAAATATATCATAGATTCGCTTTTTATGACTGTCACAAATACCAATTTTGATAAAAACATAATAGCAGATAAAATTCGAGAAGGACTTCATCTTAGAGATAGTATAAAAGAAAATTATATATGCAAAGGATGTGGAATTGAATTGCCAGATTCTGCTACATGGTATGGCGATTCAATCGAAGAATTTGAAGAAAAAGCAAACTCAGTAGGAATTCTTGCAACTGAAAACGAAGATGTAAGGTCTCTTAGATTATTAACATTATATGGACTTAAAGGGCTTTCAGCATATCTACATCATGCGATGGTATTAGATTATGATGATTTAAAAATCCATAGATTTGTACAAAAAGCTTTAATATCACTTGAAGATGACAGTCTATCTGCTGATGAACTCACAGCACTTGTGCTTAAATGTGGTAAATTCATTGTAGATACAATGGCATTACTTGATAAAGCAAATACTGAAACATACGGAAATCCAGTAGTGACTGAAGTAAATCTTGGAGTTCGAAACAATCCGGGAATTCTTATAAGTGGACACGATTTGAAAGATATGCAGGCATTGTTAGAACAAACACAAGGCACTGGTATTGATGTATATACGCATAGTGAAATGTTACCTGCTCACTATTATCCTTCATTTAAAAAATATGAAAACTTTGCAGGAAATTATGGGGGTGCATGGTGGAATCAACGAAAGGAGTTTGAATCATTTAATGGTCCAATATTAATGACCACGAACTGTATTGTTAAGCCATCTAATTCATATATAGACAGAATTTATACAACAAGTGTTGTAAATTATCCGGGTGTTAAGCACATCTTTGCAGATGCAGATGGTAAAAAAGATTTCTCTGAATTGATTGAACTTGCAAAAACTACAAATCCACCAAAAGAAATAGAAACTGGTACAATTGTGGGCGGATTTGCACACAATCAAGTATTTGCATTGGCTGAAAAGGTCGTTGATGCTGTAAAAACAGGTGCTGTAAAGAAATTCTTTGTTATGGCAGGTTGTGATGGAAGA
The DNA here is from genome assembly GCA_012329085.1 of Methanosarcinales archaeon. The sequence continues at coordinate 2,875 of JAAXQB010000009.1, forward strand.
CATAAATCCAGAGAATATTATACAGAATTTGCAGAGAAATTGCCAAAAGATACAATAATTTTAACAGCAGGATGTGCAAAATATAGGTACAATAAATTAGATTTGGGTGATATAGGTGGCATTCCAAGAGTATTAGATGCAGGGCAATGTAATGATTGTTATTCATTAGCAGTTATAGCACTTAAATTACAAGAAGTGTTTGAACTTGAAGATATAAACGACCTTCCAATAGAATTTAATATTGCATGGTATGAACAAAAGGCTGCTGCAGTATTATTAGCTCTATTGCATCTTGGGATAAAGAATATCCATATTGGTCCAACTTTACCAGCATTTGTATCTCCAAATGTGTTGAAGGTTCTCATTGATGCTTTTAAGCTTGGTGGTACATCCACAGTTGATGAAGACCTCAAAATGTTCATAGAAAATTGAGTTTGGAATTGAAGGCACTGTTCCAAAATCCAATTATTTTGGCATTTATTGCACACACGGATTTTCTGAATTTATGCCTCAGATGGTCAAAATTTGTACAAATCATTTTTGATTATTGCTTTAAAATAACTGGGAAAAGATATTGTGCCATAATTGAAGAATGTGTGCTTTGATTTAACTTGATGTTAAGCAAAAGAATTTAAAACATTCTTTTGTTTATATTTTTTTTTGAAGTAGAATGGATTATAAAAAATTATAAGATTTTGTTTTTGTATGCAATTTGTAAAATTATATATTTATTACCCATTAACGCTTATTTGTTCTAAAAGCCAAGCTCTCAAAGAGAATAAGCGTTGGAGAAAATCTATAATTTTTGTTTTCGTTTTAATACACATTAGCTCGTATTTATTTTTATATATAACTTATAAAGTTATATATTAAGGAAAATTTTTAATAACTCATTTGAAACAAATGAGTGTTATCTCGTATTTTTATAATTCTTAAAATTTTTATATGACATACAATCATAAACTTTAATACTCGTGCCATGATTTTAAATTCATAATAAATGTTAATTAACAAAATAGAAAAATTAAAAAATTCAGAAATAAGCAAAGTAATCAATCAAAGAATAAATGAATTTAGTTCATTTAAGAATAAATCCAATAATGAATGGTTTAAAGAACTTACATTTTGTATATTGACTGCA
>JAAXQB010000081.1 GCA_012329085.1 Methanosarcinales archaeon
AATTATTAATTAATGGAAATTAAGTAATTGTATTTGATAATTTAAGTTCAGGATTTAAACATTTTATCAAACAACATACAAATAATTCAGATTTTTCGTTTATAGCGGGTGATTTATTAAATATTAAAGAAATTGAAAATGCGTGTATTGATATTGATTTTGTATATTACATAGCTGTAAATTTAGATGTGAAATTGGGTGAAATAGATACAAAAGTACATTTTGATCAAAATATTAAAGCTACATATAATCTACTTAAAAGCATGCGTAAAAATAATATCAAAGGTATTGTATTTACTTCTACTTCAACAGTATATGGGGAAAAGCATCTATATTGCCAACACCAGAAAATTATAGACATCTTGTGCCAATTTCTTTATATGGTGCATCAAAGCCCTTGCATGTGAGGCACTTATTACAGCATATTTGCATATGTTCGATATAAATTTTTGGATTTTTAGATTTGCAAATATTGTCGGAAGTTGAGGAACGCATGGAATTATCAAGGATTTTATTGTTAAACTTGAAAACAATCCAAATACACTTAAAATAATTGGGAGCGGAACTCAATCTAAATCTTATTTATATGTTACTGATTGTATTGATGCAATCTATTATGCCGTGCGTAAAAGTTCAGATACCGTAAATATTTTTAATATTGGGTCTGAGGATAGAATTGATGCAACCGAGATTGGTAAAATTGTTGTAGATGAAATTGGGCTCAATGACATTGAATTTAACTATACGGGTGGAAGGCAAGGATGGAAAGGTGATGTGCCAAAAATGTTACTTGGTATTGAAAAAATAAAAAGACTTGGATGGAATCCTGCATATTCTTCTTTTGAGAGTGTTAAAAAAACAGCGCATATATTATTAAATGAAAGAACTAATTAACTTATTGAAATATTGGATATAAAAACATGCAATTCCCAAATATTAGAATGCGGCGACTAAGACAAAAAAATATACGGCATATAATTAAAGAAACAATTCTTACAACAGATGACATTATATGCCCCATATTTGTAGATGAAACAATATCCATTAAAAAAGAAATTCCATCTATGGAAGGGATTTATAGAATACCACTTAATGCAATTATAGAAGAAGTTAGAGGCATTCTTAAATTAAAAATATCTGCAATCATTTTATTTGGAATTCCAATCACAAAAGATGAAATTGGCTCATCAGCATATAGCGATAATGGGGTAATTCAAAAAGCGGTAACTGCTATTAAAAATGAATTTGGTGATGATGTTGTTGTGATAACAGATGTTTGTCTTTGTGAATATACAAAACATGGACATTGCGGTATTTTTGATTATAAAATAAAAGAAGTACTAAATGATGATACGCTCCCACTTCTTGAAAAAATTGCAATAAGTCATGCTGCATCAGGTGCAGATATTGTAGCACCATCTGGTATGATGGATGGCGTTGTTAATTCAATAAGAACTGCACTTGACTCACATGGGTTTGAATCAACAACAATAATGGCATATTCTGCAAAATATGCATCTTCATTTTATGAACCATTTAGAGATGCGGCAGATTCTGGATTTGAAATAGGAGATAGAACTGAATATCAAATGGATTTTGCAAATTCAAATGAAGCAATTCGAGAAGTTGCATTAGATATAGAAGAAGGTGCCGACATTGTTATGGTAAAACCTGCCCTATCATATCTTGACATTCTATATCGCATTAAACTTGAATTTAATATTCCTATTGTGGCATATAGTGTAAGCGGCGAATATGCAATGATAAAATTAGCATCAAAAAATGGATTGATAAATGAAAATAAAATTATATATGAGCACCTTATTTCAATTAAACGAGCTGGTGCAGATATAATTATTACATATTTTGCAAAAGATATTGCAAAAATTCTTAATCGTTGATGTTACTTTGATTTTTCCATTGCATATAATTTGCAAATACATAATTCCCAAAGAGAAATAGATTAGAGAAATTTCCTTTTTTCTTGTATCATAGGATAAATCGGCCTTATGAAGTGGCATAATATTAAACTGATTATGAAAGCAAAATTGATAGCTGGCACTTAAATGGGTAACTAATCTGACAAAGTAGAATTAAAATTAATTGTATCATATACAAGTCGAAACTTTTATAAAACATCAATGCATAAACTTTAAGTGTGCTTAATGTATGCACAAATTTTTCGAATATAAATTACGGAGTAAATAAACAAATGACAAAAGCAATAATTATATTTGGTTCCACAACAGGGAACACAGAAGAGCTATCAGAAGGCGTTGCAAAAGGACTTAAAAGTAACGCAGAAGTTACAATTGAAAATGTAGCTGATACAGACATTAACGCACTTGCAGATTATGACCTTCTTGTATTTGGATGTCCTACATGGGGCGAAGGAGAACTTCAAGAAGATTTCATAGACTTCTATGAGGAAATGACAGAAGATATATTCAAAGGTAAGAAAGCAGCAGTATTTGGTCCAGGAGATAAAGAAGGATATCCTGACTTTTTTTGCGATGCTGTTACAATGATTGAAACAAAACTCAAAGAATGCGGTGCAGAACTTGTTGCAGAAGGATTTAAAGTAGATGGTGATATAGATCTTGCAATGGATGATGCAGAAGAATGGGGCAAGAAAGTAATTTCAGCGTTATAAATTAAAATACAATAAAAAGATTAATTGTCTAATTCAAGTAAATATTTAAAAGATGGTATCTATTTACTTGGATTTATTTTTTTTATATGGATATAAAGGTAAATTGTCAGCAATTCTCGTTATGATTTTAAACATATACAATAGAAGGGGCACATCTTTATGCTTTCGTAAATAGTTCTATGCATTGTTGTTATAATTCCAAAATTTAGTGATATTATTAGCAATTTCCATTTTGATTTTATTTCAAAACTACTTACTGAATGTGATTTACATTCAATATTATTTCTAATGTTTACGAATTTTATAAAATCTATGCGTTTGACTGCATATGATTCTATTAAAAACGGGAATAGCTGTATTATTTGTGTACTATGATAGCATAACCTGCTCAATTTCAACAAAGAACATTATATATACATGAATAGAATTATATATTTTAATAAAATAACCTTCTTAAAAAAATATAAATATATATGGAACATAATGTAACATACATTTTTTAGAGTTTTATAATTTTCAATTAAACTTTATAAAAGATTCATATATTTCAATTCCTTTTATGATCGAAAAACGAGATAATGCCCATTTGTTCGAAAACAAAAATTTTTCGATCATTCTTTGAAAAAGAATGAGCTTTCAAAGAAAATTCTCTTTGAGAATTTCCTGAATCAAATAACGCCCATTCGTTCCAAACAAGCAAACGCTTGTTCATTCTGAACAAGCAAACGCTCGTTCGTTCCGAACGAGCTATCAAAGATTTTATAGAACCTATTTCTTTTTTTAAGAAACATGTATTTACAAATTATATGCTAACGCTCAGAATATTATTAAGCGAGCTATTAATAAATAATATTACAAAACTTTACATCTTTTATACCTTATATTTTAACTATCATGACAAAATATTTTGAAGTTCAGTACAGAGATGGTGCGGCAAGAATTGGAAAATTAATTCTTAAAACCCAAATTCAAACTCCTTTTATATTAAAAACAGAATCATTTACGCGTTTAGATAGTAGCATTATTTATGCAAAATCATTATGGGGGATTAAATCAAAAAAAGATGCAAAAAAACAATTGCAAAATTTAAGAAACAAAGTTGGAAATAATGTTTTAATTATAATTCCAGATTTGTCATTTCCGCCATTTGTGCATGGAATCGAATCCTTAAATTTACCAGACGAATCAGATCAAATATATGAAGATTCTAAAGGTGCAATCGGAACTACAATAAGAGTTGGTAAAGCTCATAAAAAAAGTGATTTATATATAATAGAAGGTGCAGGATGTTTTAACAATGATGCAAAAGCGTTTTTAACAGCACTTATAAATTTAAAAACAAACACGCCATCTGATACTGCCGTATATGCACCAAATATTGCAACACCTGAATCTGTGGCAATGTTAGTATATCTTGGAATTGATGTCATGGATGATACTCGTTCAATTTTATCCGCTTATAATGATATGTATTTAACAACCGCTGGAAAATTTCATCTTGATTCTCTTGTAGAACTTCCTTGCAAATGTAATGCATGTATATCAAATACGCCAAAGGGTCTCTTGGCAATGGATAAAGTAATGCGTTCTGAAATTTTAAAAGAGCACAATATAAATGCACTTGAATCTGAACTTGCAATTGTAAGGGAAAAAATTCGTAGGGGCAATTTAAGGGAATACATAGAAGGACAATGCCGCACAAGCACATGGCTTACATCACTTTTAAGGCGTGTTGATATGAACTATAAATATATGGAGGAAAAAACTTCTACATATCGTTCAAACACACTTCTATCCAATACATCCGACTCACTAAATAGACCTGAAATCGTTCGATTTGCAAACCGCATTCAAACAAGATATATTCCACCAAAACTTGATACTCTTATTTTATTTCCCTGCTCTGCAAAAAAACCATATTCAATGTCAAATTCACATCAAAAATTCACAAAAGCAATTGGAAGTTTTAGAAAATATGTGCATGAAATTATTATAACTTCCCCACTTGGAATTGTTCCAAGAGAACTTGAACTTACATATCCTGCATCGCATTATGATATTTCTGTGACAGGGCATTGGAGTGCGGATGAGCATAATTTTGTGACAAATTGCTTAGTTGAGTATTTATCAAAACATTCTTATTCAACCATTATTGCACATGTTAGTGGTGCATATCAAAAAATTTGTGAAGAGGTAGCAGATAGGCTTGATATTGAAATTATATATTCGTGTAAAGAAAATCCTACAGACTATGAGTCTCTTTCAAATTTAAAAAGAGTGTTACATGATATTCCAAAAAATCGTTCTATTCCAAAAAATGAATTAAAAATTCATACTATGCGAAAAATTGCAGATTATCAATTTGGAATTGGTGCAGGCGAGATATTAATTCCAGATGAAGCAGTTGTTAAATTACGATTTCCAAAACAGCAGGTTTATATAAATAAAACACAAATTGCAACATGTGTTCCAAAATATGGCACACTTGCAATAACTATCGAAGGTGCAAAATTGCTACTTCATTTAAATAGATATATTGTAGAAATTGAAGATTTTGTTCCAAAAGGTTCTATTCTTGCACCCGGTGTTTCCAATGCAGATATGAATATTAGACCAAATGATGAAGTAATAGTAAAGGGGAAAAATGCTTTATGCGTTGGTCGTGCGGATATGAGTGGAAAAGAAATGATAGAATCTACCAGGGGAATTGCAGTAAATTTAAGGCATGTTAGGAAATTATAATTTTAAATATTCAATTTTAATAATTTATGCTGGTTCGTATTGCTTAAATAACGCATATTTTTTTTACAGAAAATTTGATATAAACATTTTCTTAAAATTATATTTATACTGAATACTATTAACTAAATTAATTTTAAAAACGATATTTATATATGGTAAATCAAACACATTTCATATTTTACACCCTTGACAAAAATAATAAAACTAATTTATAAATTTTTTATAGCTCGTTCGAAAAGCACATTCGGAAAGCTCGTTCGGAAAGCTCGTTCGGAAAGCTCATTCGGAACGAATGGGCGTATGAGAAAATCTTTGATTTTCGAACGAATGAGCGTATGAGAAAATCTTTGATTTTCGAACAAATGAGCGCAAACACTCAAACTTTTCAGAATGAGTTTAAGAAAATCCTTGATTTTCGTTCTGATATGCGTCATCTCGTTTTATTATAAAAGATATTCCAAAAATAGTTAAAAATTTATAAATTATATGCAATAATGAAAAATTATTATAGATTTAATGGCGTATAAATCTTATAAATAGGATAAATATGATAAATAAACATTCTGCAAAAATCAACATACTAAAATGAATTATATTAAAAAAACTATTAGATGGAAAATAACCATTCTTTTTTTATTGCTACTTACATTTATATCAATTATAATATCTGCATCTATTGGACCTGTATATATTCCTTATAGTACCGTATTTAACATTTTATTGCATGATGCATTTAACAGAATACATGCCGTGATACCATTTATAGAAAATCCAATCATACCTTATTGGTCATCAGGATTTGAAACTATTGTTATGGATATTCGTTACTCAAGAATATTATTAAGCATATTGGTAGGTGCAGCACTTGCCACATCAGGTGCAACAATGCAAGGATTATTTAAAAATCCAATGGCAGATCCTTTTATAATTGGAACTTCCGCAGGTGCAGCATTTGGAGCAACGCTTACAATCTGGCTTGGGTTGGCTTTTTTTGGAATTTATACACTACCATTTATGGCATTTATTGGTGCAACTGGTGCAATATTTATTGTTTATAATATAGCAAAAATTGGTGGTAAAGTTCCAATTGAAACATTGCTTCTCTCAGGAATTGCAATTGGTTCTTTTTTATCTGCAATGACATCATTTATGATATATATGGCAGGCGAAGAATTGCGAATGATAGTGATGTGGTTAATGGGGGGATTTGCAGTTGTTAGATGGGAAGAAGTTCATATAATGTTCATTCCTACTTTGATTGGAATATCAATCATTTATTTTTTTGCACGAGATTTAAATATCATGCTACTTGGGGAGGAAGAAGCATTACACCTTGGAATCGGAGTTGAATCTTTTAAAAAAATCATGCTTGTAATTACTGCATTTATCACAGCACTTGCAGTATCTTTTTCAGGACTTATCGGATTTGTAGGACTTGTTATTCCTCATGTTGTACGAATTGTTGTTGGGTCAGATCATCGCATTCTTATTCCTGCATCTGCACTTGTTGGAGGGATTTTTATGTTATGGTGTGATAATATAGCTCGTACGATCATGCCACCTCACGAATTGCCAGTTGGTATAATAACTGCACTGTTTGGTGCACCGTTTTTCATCTATCTTTTACGAAAAAGAAAAAACTCAATGTTTTAAATTTTGTTTTTCGAGAAATTAAAAAAATTTCTCTCAGTATATAATTTTATAAATTATATGCTAACGCCCATTTGTTCCAAACGAGCTATAAAAAAAAGCTAGGTGAGAAATTAAAAAAAAATTTCTTTTAATACATGATTTTATAAATTATATGCAGTAAAAAAACTATCTTTTATGATAAAAGAGGAAATTTCTATGATTGTATATTTTTATAAATTATATGCATTAAAAAATTTGGCGTTTATCTGTGTCCTAAATAGGTGAAAGTTATATTTTATAATCAATGAAAAGAAAACACATACTTAAATTATGCAACTCAACATTAAAAATATTGACTACTATTATGAAAATCAAAGATTTTCTAAAATAAAAACCCGTGTAAAAAATGCACATTACGAAAATGTAAAAATATTAGAAAATATTAATTTTTTAGCAGAAAAAGGAAATTTTATTGGTATAATTGGTCCAAATGGTTCTGGAAAATCAACTTTACTTAAATGCATTAGTAGAATTCTTAAACCAAAAAAGGGAGTAATTCTTTTAGATAATGAAGAACTACATTCTATGAAATCAAAAGAAGTTGCAAAAGTCCTTGCAGCAGTATCTCAAAATACAACAATAACATTTTCTTTCACAGCATTTGAAGTGGTACTTATGGGGCGAACTCCTCATCTTAGAAGATTTGAATCCGAAGGAAAAAGCGACATAAATATTGCAAAAGAAGCAATGGAATTAACTGACACAACGCAATTTGCAGATAGGTATATTACTGAATTAAGTGGAGGGGAGCAACAACGAGTTATTATTGCAAAAGCATTAGCTCAAAAACCAGAAATTCTTTTACTTGATGAACCAATATCTAACCTTGATATACACCATCAATATAACATTTTAAATCTAATAAAAAAATTAAGCATAGAACAAGATTTAACAGTAATAATTGTTCTTCATGACCTTAACATAGCAAGCCATTATTGTGATTTTTTAATATTGATGAATAATGGAAAAATAATTTCAAAAGGTAGTCCAGATGCGGTATTAACAAAAAAAAACATAGCCCAAGTATATCATATAAATTCAATTGTAAAAAAACATCCAATAACAAATTCAATATACATATTACCATTCAATGAAAATTCATTGATAAAATCTAAAAATATTACAGTGCATATAATATGTGGAGGCGGGACTGGATCTCATCTTATGCATAAAATTTTTAATCAGGGATATACAGTTACAGCAGGTGTATTAAATGAGTTGGATAAAGATTATAAAACAGCAAAGTATAGGGGCATTGAAGTTGTAAGTTCAAAGCCTTTTTCGCCTATCTCAGATGCATCTTTTAATGAAAATATTGATTTTATTGAAAAAGCAGATATTGTAATATTGACTTCAATGCCAATAGGGGTGGAAAACTTAAAAAACATTGAAGCTGCAAATATTGCATTAAAGAACAAAATATTAATAGTGATAAATGATATACCTATTAGCGAAAGAGATTTTACAAATGGTAAGGCAACTAAATATTATCAAATATTTTCTAAAATGCAAATCTCTGCAGATGATATATGTTCTATAAAAGTTGAAAACTTTTTAAATCAAAAATTTAAAGATATTTCTAACTTACATAACTTGCATAGCAATTTAAGAAATAAACAAGGAGTGCTATTTGTAAATAATCTAGAAGAAGTTTTACCTATAATAAATAATAATTTTTTGCATGAATCTTAAAATTAAGCCATATTAAATTAAATGATAAATTATGAGAAAATTAAAACGAGGTCCATTACCTAAATTTTCAGAGTATCACCACATATTATTATTGTATATAATAAGTGAAGAAATTATAGGACGGCAAGCACTTTCCACAAGACTTGAAATTGGAGAAGGTACAATACGAACTCTGATAAAAAAATTGATTAAAATAGGAGTGATTAAAACATCTAAAAAAGGATGCGATTTAACAGATAAAGGAAGAAAAATATTATCAAATCTTAAAGATAAAATACAATATAAACCATACATGGAAGCAGGAACTATAACGCTTGGGATTGCAAATGCATCCGTTCTGGTTAGGAAATCATCTGAAAAAGTCAAGAGTGGCCTTGAACAAAGAGATGCTGCAATAATAACAGGAGCAATGGGGGCATCAACAATAATATATACAAAAAATGGTCCTTTTATGCCAGGCGTAAAAGTAGATAAAAGTACAAGTGCAAGAATTCTTGTACTTTCAGAAGATATGTCAATGGAAATCGGAGATGTGTTGATAATTGGTACTGGTGAATTCAAAGGAGAAGCAGAACAAGCTGCATGGGCTGCAGCATATACTTTATTAGATTATGATACAATAGGGGAATGTAGCATAGGAGAAAAAGAAACATGGATTGCTTTATTAACAGGAGAAATCTAAAAATATGCGTGTATTAAATGGTG
>JAAXQB010000314.1 GCA_012329085.1 Methanosarcinales archaeon
ATAACTCATCCCCTTTATAGTTAAATTATTTATTATTTATTTAAACTTTTAATTAGGAGAATTATTAAAATTTATTGCATAGCATCGATTAGATAATTAATTAATATTTTTAATTTTAATTATTAAAAATATTATTTTATATAATGTGCTTTTCATTTATAAGCTTTGTGTAGTAAAATTTATATATGGATTAAATTTATTTTGCCATCGATATATTTAAAAATGATACAAAACAATATTGGATGTATCAATACGAGATGATATTTATAATATCTAAAAAAGTTTAAATCATATTTATGTTTGAACATACCCCATCAAACATATTACAAAAAAATATAATTAATTTTTCTGAGGATTTTATGATTTTATAATATTTATTTATAATCATATTTAGAATTGATTATATAAAAATCGTATAGCTTCGACATAAAATTCATATTATTTACTAAGGCGATACATTAAAAAATTATTTTTAAAAACCATTTTAAAAAAATAATTTTAATCATTGCACATAAATTTAAGATCGTACAATTACTTTCGAACATTGTCCCATTTCCTTTATGTATGCCGCACCAATAATTTCAAGAATGCCTTTTGTTTTTATCAAATCTATGCAACAATTAGAATGTATAATTGTATTTCCATTACATGTCGCAAATTTAATTTTTGCACCATTAAGAAGTGTTAAATTATCATCCACTTCAATACATTTAATTTTTGATTTTGAACCTATGATTGCACTTTTAGCAGTTAAATTCCCTTTTATAGAAGATCCGATACCAAGTTTAAGAGTTCCATTAACTTTTAAATTTTTCCAAAAATGTGTGTTTATACCAGTTATGACATTCCCATCAAAAAACATATCTTTTTCAAAATATGATTTTTTTTGAATGATGTAGGTATTAGTTTTAGAATGATATTTTATGGGTTGATCACACATATTTATTTTATGCTTTGTTTTCAGATCCAAATATTTGTATTTTATATTTTACAATATTTTTCATAGCATCTCGTGCAGCTCCGCATATTTTTCTTGGATCATATACATCAGATTCCGTCACGATTTTTTTAACTCCGTCCCTAAATGCAAGTCTAAGTTCAGTATCAATATTTATTTTATTAATTCCAAGTTTTACAGATTTTAATATACTCTCATCTGGTATTCCTGATGCACCATGTAATACAAGTGGAATTTTTACTTTTTCATTAATTGCTTTAAGCCTATCAAAATCAAGTTTTGGCTCTCCTTTGTATATTCCATGTGCACTTCCTATTGCAATAGCAAGTGAATCTACATTTGTTTTTTCTACAAATAAATTTGCTTCATCAGGATTTGTAAAAACTGCATCCTTTTCTTCTACAGAAATTTGATCTTCTATTCCAACAAGTCTTCCAAGTTCAGCTTCAACGGACACCCCGCATGGATGTGCCACGCCTACTACTTTTTTTGTAAGTGCTACATTTTCATCAAATGGTAAATGAGATCCATCAATCATAACAGATGAAAAACCATGCCTTATGCATTGCAAGATAACCTTAAAATCTGTTCCATGATCAAGGTGTAAACTTATTGGAATTTTATTAATTGATGCTGCAGTTTTTGCAATTGAAGAAAGATATTCTATTCCAGCATATTTAATTGCACCTTGGCTTACTGCAAGAATTACAGGAGAATTTAGTTCATATGCTGTAGATACAATTGCTTGTGCAATTTCCATGTTATTTATATTAAATGCACCAACCGCATAATTTTCATTTTGTGCCGCATCCAATAATTCTTTATTTGTGACAAATGGTATGTAAATCTCCCCCTTTAACATTTTAATCGTGTAATTTTATAAATTGTGCGTCTATACCAACTATGTTTTAACACTCTAAACAAGAAATTAGAAATTTCTTTGAATATCACTCTCAAAAAGAATGAGTGTTTAGTATATAATTTTATAAATTATATACCAGTTGAAAATTTGATATAATTGTAGATATTTCCGTAAATTTATTTTTATAGCTCTTTCGGGATGTTCTGAGCGTTAAAATTATTTTTTATTAATATCTTCTACCATTGAAAGATTTATGGCAATCTCTGCAATATTTGTACCATAGTCCCCAATTCTATTTATACTATCTGCAACAATTCTTAATGCAATAATAGTTGAATTTGATTCAAGCTTTAAAAACGATTCGTTTAAATTATAAATTTGTTTTCGCATATCTTTCAAACTGTCGATTGCTTGATTTGCAAGATCAACATCTAAATTAAAAAGTGCATCAACACTCATCTCAACTATTTTTCTTGATGTGTTGCTTGCAGATTCAATTGAATCAATAAGATCGTGTGGCACTTCATACTCATCTGTAGATACAACATTTGCAATTTTCTGAGCATGGTCTGCAATTCGCTCTAATGGTCCTGCAGCCATCCTATAATCATGATATTCATCAATACTTGAAGTTACTGTATTAGGCAATTGAACTCCTCGTAAAACCAATCTAAATTGTCTGGCAATGAGTAAAAATAATCGATCTACTTCATCATCTCTTTGAATTACATCCAATGCGAGATCTTTATCTTTTTCTTTTAATGCACGAATTGCATCTTGGTGCATGGAATTTGTAATTAAAAACATTCTTCTAAGACCTTTTTTTAAAGAGATATCTCCAGAAGTTGCCATGTTCTGAATTAATAGATTATTTGCACTTTCTTCTATGATTTCAGGTCCTATAAGTTTATAACACAATTCTTTGATTGTTTTCTTTTGTTCTGAAAGAATTTGATCTGCCTTAAACTCTATTACATTATAACCAATAAGATAAGCTGCTATAATATTTCGTATCAATTCTGTTTTATTTGAATCACTTACATTTATAATTTTTTTTGTAAGCATTGGAGTCTTATCAACAGGATTTATTAAAAGCGTTCCATCCGGTTGGGGTTTTAAAGAAATACGAGTGCCTGTTGTAATTCCTGATTTAATTGCCCATTGCTTTGGAAGTGAAATAATATATGTTGATCCGCCTGTTTGTTGAACTTTTCTAGTTTCCATAATAATATTTTTCCCTTTATTGTAATTATAACCATCATTTCTGTTCAATGGCATCTATTCATCATTTGTTTTTTTTCAAACAAATTCCGAAGAATTTTTGAAAAAATACCAATTGAAATAATATATTTATTTAATATATTTATTTAATATATGATTTTAAATTATGATATTATAAAAAATTAATTTTTTATATTTTATTGAATTATAAACATATATTACAGGATGTGTCATTGATAATGTTCGCAATATTAGTTTTGTATAATATTTTATCCATTAATATGTTATAACATTAATACATAAGTATTATTGATATTTATAGTATTCTATTTATTTATTTGATTCTATCATAATATTAAGTATAAATATCATCCCTTTAATGGTATTATTAATATATTTATAGTATATAAAGCTATATTTTTTATACAATCGCATATCCCTTGTATTGAGTATATACCATTATAGTAATAGATGAAATTTTAATAAACGCCTAATTTATATTTTGCAGATATTTTAGAGTCATATCATCCATTAATACGGATTATGGTATTTTAAATCATTGATTTATGAAAGTTTTAAATTTTCAATCTAAATGAATTATATGATTTTATTTTTCATAGCATAAAATTCAAATAAATATATATCATTCAAAAATTTTAATGATGTTTTAATTTAGTATAATACCACCTTCGTGCTATTAAAAGATGTATATAAAATTATATAAATTAAATAACATTTTTAATTTTAGATTGTGTTTTTTAATAATAATAATAATAATTGTTATCAAAATTAATCCCAAATTTTGAAGCATACTTATATATATTATTTATACATTCTATATTATATTGCATAATCATGCAATGTATTGTTATTAAAATAAAATTTAAACTATTTACCATATCTATATGAGACAAAGGAATTACAATAATATGAGATCCGAAATTAAAAAAGATAAATATGTTGATAATAAAATAAATTCTCATGAGTTTGAAAATATGCAACAATCTTCGATTATTTTTATTACTGATGCAGAATGTAAAATTTTATCCGCAAATGAGAAATTTACAAATATGGCAGGATATACTCTTGTTGATGAGGTTATAGGTAAAACTGTCGAAGAAGTGTTAGACATAAAAAAAAGTATTATTCGCTCTGCAATTGAAACAAATGAACATGTATTAAAAATAAATGAAAAACGATTTAAAGACGATAATAATAATTTTCAAAATTTTTTAATATATGCAATTCCAATAATTGATAAACAAGGGATCTTATTGGGCGGTATCGAAATAATGATTGATATGCACAATCAAGATAGGCAAGAAGAATTAATAAATTTAACTGCCATGAATGTGCCGCATCATTTAAAATATGTATTTATTAATGATGGTCAAAATTCCAATCAAAACTCTCACTATTCAAATTTTGATTTTTCTCAACTTTCATGCATGCCCGATGCAGAAAAAGTTATTGACGAAGGCATTCGAAAATTATTGAAGATTAAAAAGAATACTAAAAATATAAATACTGAATACATTAATCATAGCCTTATGCATGCATATGACAAAGAAGAATTAAAAAATTCAGATGACACGCATATACATGCAGTCATATCTTGTGCAGAATCCACAAATGGAATTGATGAATCGACAGCAGTTATTGAATATGTATCAGAGGGATATATAACAGAAGTGACTGACATTAGCAATCTTAAAAAAGAATTGCAAAAAAGAGAGGGAGAATATTGGTCACTCTTAAAATCTATAGATAGCTCAATATTTATATTAAATAGAAATTGCGAATATTTATTTGTAAATGATTATTATCTATTTAACTTCAAAGGACTTTCAAAAGACGATATGATAGGAAAGCCCTATTCTGAATTCCATAATGAAATTCAGTCAAGAAAGATGACTGATAAAGTAGAAGAAGTTTTTTTA
>JAAXQB010000097.1 GCA_012329085.1 Methanosarcinales archaeon
CACAACCAGCTCCCTTTGAATCCTCCAGGGCGGGAACGCAGCAAAGGTATTAGGTCGTAGCGGTGTGATGCAGGTAGCTTGCCATTTTAATGAAACTCAAATTTAAAAAGCTCGAAAAACGAATTTAAATTTGTTAGTTGAATTAATCCCGCTGCATAGCGGGATCTCATCAAAATATTTTTGGTTTCATTTTTTTCTCACACCTCATTACTAATTACTCATTACTTTTTAAGATATTTGCCACATGAGTAAAGTCGTTTTAATTACAGGTGCGTCTTCTGGGATTGGTAAAACTACTGCCGAATATTTGACTCAAAAAGGATTTAAAGTATACGGGACAAGCAGAAGCCCTAAACAAAATAATTTAAATTTTGAATTAATCACATTAGATTTAAATAATATAGAGAGTATTCAAAATGCAGTTCAATATGTTATTGAAAAAGAAGATAGAATCGATGTTTTAATAAATAATGCAGGAACTGGTATTACTGGACCAATTGAAGAAACGCCAACCTTAGAAATACACAAAGCTTTTGAAACTAATTTTTTTGGTGTAATTGAAGTAATGAAAGCTGTTTTACCTCAAATGCGTAAACAAAAATCAGGTTTAATTATTAATGTTACTTCTATTGCTGGTTATATGGGCTTGCCCTTTCGGGGAATTTATTCGGCTACGAAAAGTGCTTTAGAGAGAGTTACAGAAACCATAAGAATGGAAGTAAAAAAGTTTGGTATTGAAGTAACAAATATTGCACCAGGCGATTTTGCTACCAACATTGCTGCAGGAAGATACCATACACCAGTTTTTGAAAAATCTCCTTATAAAAAGGTTTATCAAAAAAATTTAGATTTGATGGATGAACATGTTAATAGTGGTGGTAACCCTATTGAAATTGCAATAAAAATTCATAAAATTATAAAAAGCCCAAATCCTAAAATTCACTATAAAGTAGGTAGTTTTATTCAGAAATCTTCTATAGTTTTAAAACAGATACTACCAAATAAAATTTATGAATACTTGATAATGAAGCATTATAGATTGTAATTGTTTAAGTTTGAAAGTAGAAAGTAGAAAGTAGAAAGTGGAAAGTGGAAAGTGGAAAGTAGAAAGTAGAAAGTAAGCGAAAAGCAACTAGCAACTAGCCAAAAGTAAAAATATCTTTGCGAACCTTTGCTTGAGCCTTTGTGTAATCTTTAGATTTGTATCGTTATATTTAAAAGAAACAAAAAATTACTTATTCATAAAATTTAGAAATTTCTTCTAATTTTTTTCGATGAATATCTGGCACATAAACAGTTTCTTTTGCGTAACCTACGGGTAATAATAAAAACGGACGTTCATTATCTGGTCTATTCAGTATTTTTGATAAAAATTTCATTGGACTTGGTGTATGGGTCAAAGTAGCCAAACCTGCATTATGAATGGCAGTAATTAACATGCCAGAAGCAATACCAACCGATTCATTTACATAATAATTATTAGTTTTTTCACTATTTTTATTATAATCAAAAGCTTTTTTGAAAACAATAATAAGGTACGGGGCAATTTCTAAAAAAGGTTTGTTCATATCAGTTCCTAGCGGAGCTAAATCTTTTAACCAGCTGTCACTCATTCGGTTATTATATGATTCTACCTCTTCTTTTTCTGCTGCTTTTCTAATTTCACTTTTTAGTTTTGGGTTTGATACTACACAAAAAGTCCAAGGTTGTTTGTGTGCTCCAGAAGGTGCTGTTGAAGCTGTTTTTATAATATTTTGAATAATCTTTTTTGAGATAGGTTTGTCGCTAAATTCTCTAACAGACCTTCGGTTATCCATAAAATCATAAAATTTTTTGCTTTTAGTTAATATTTCCTTTTCAGAAAAAAAATCTTGATGATAGGGAATATGTTTATATCCTTCAATGAAAATAGGGTTTTTTTTATCCATTTTTATATTTTTTCGAAGTATAAATATACTAATCTAAAAGGATTTATTATGAAATGATATGTATTTCAAATGGAAACTTATTTTTCAATCTTTTAAAGCTTAGAACTTCTAATTATTAAACTATATTTGCAAAAATTAAAAACAATATAGAATGAAATTTTTTATAGATACTGCTAATTTAGATCAAATCAAAGAAGCTCAGGCACTTGGAGTTTTAGATGGAGTTACTACAAATCCATCATTAATGGCAAAAGAAGGAATTACTGGACAAGAAAATATAATCAATCATTACAAAATAATTTGCGAAATTGTTGATGGCGATGTTAGTGCTGAGGTTATTGCAACCGATTTTGAAGGTATGGTGAGAGAAGGTGAAGCTTTGGCAGATTTACATCCTCAAATTGTGGTTAAATTACCTATGATTGGAGATGGCGTTAAAGCGTGTAAATATTTTTCTGATAAAGGAATAAAAACAAATATGACTTTAATTTTTTCTGCTGGTCAAGCATTATTAGCCGCTAAAGCAGGAGCAACTTATATGTCTCCATTTATTGGAAGATTAGATGATATTTCAACCGATGGTTTAGGATTGATTGAAGAAATTAGATTAATTTATGATAATTACGGTTATGAAACAGAAATTTTAGCAGCTTCGGTTCGTCATACTATGCATATTATAGATTGTGCAAAAATTGGTACTGATGTAATGACTGGGCCTTTAAGCGCAATAAAAGGATTATTAAAACACCCTTTAACCGATATTGGTTTGGCTCAATTTTTAGCTGATTATAAAAAAGGAAACTAAAACCTATTTTAAATTTATTTGA
The DNA here is from genome assembly GCA_012329085.1 of Methanosarcinales archaeon. Next base: position 2,756 of record JAAXQB010000097.1, read on the forward strand.
TTGAGGTTTTAATCGAATTTATAATACACCAAAAACTCACAAGTGTAAAATTTGTGAGTTTTTTTGTTGGTAAATAAGCCTTATTTAAATTCAAATGATTATTGTATTTTTACTTAGTTTTTTATTAACCATCAATAAAATCTAATGAAAAAAACATTTTACATGTTAAGCATATTGTTAGTGTTAATTAGTTGTGGCATCGCGAAAACTAAGTACAATTATTACTATGAAACTGGTAAATATTTAGACCTGTCAAAAGGCAAATGGATACTAAATAAAGTATATACTAATTATGATGAAACTAAAATTTATGATATTGCATTAGAAGAATTTGGAGAAATATTAGGAGACTCTTTATATGAAATTTCAACTTTTAGAAATGATAGAATTTTAGCAGAACAATATCCGTTTGAACCCTCTGTTAGTGAATTAAAAGAGATTAAATTAATTACAAATTGTGACTATTTAATTAATGTAAAATCAAATATTTTAAAAAATGAAGGAGGTTCATTAAGTTATAACCGAGGTAGTCAATTTGATAGTGATACCAATAGAGCTTCTAGTACCATAAAAATTTATGATTTAAATGCGCTTGTTTTAGTTTCAGATGTTTCAGTAACTGGTAGTTCAAGCAATATTAAAAAACCAAATGATGATGGTTTTACCTATATGAGCAATAGTACAAACATTTTGGTTAACGGACTCACAAAATTAATTAAGAAATATAAAAAACATCGTTTATAGGTTCTAAGAAAATTAATATTTATTTTAAATATGTTTTTGTAATTCTTTAATTTCATCACGAAATTTGGCAGCAATTAAAAAGTCAAGAGCTTTAGCTGCTTTCTCCATCATTTTACGTTTTTCGCGTATTCTTTTTTCAATTACTGGTTTGGTTAAATACTGTAATTCTGCTTCTGCAGCTTGAGCATTAGCTTCATCATATTGATATGTTGCAATTTCTGTTTTGGTTAATGAATTATCAATATTCTTTTTAATTTGAGTTGGGGTAATGTTGTTTTTTGTATTGTAAGCAATCTGTTTTTCTCTTCTTCTTACTGTTTCATCCATAGTTAATTGCATGCTTTTTGTAATTTTATCGGCATACATAATCGCTCTTCCATTTATATTACGTGCAGCCCTACCAATGGTTTGTGTAAGTGATCTATGGCTACGTAAAAAACCTTCTTTATCTGCATCTAAAATGGCAACTAAAGAAACTTCGGGTAAATCTAAACCTTCTCGTAAAAGGTTAACACCAATTAAAACATCAAATAAACCCAAACGTAAATCACGCATAATTTCTACTCTTTCTAAAGTATCAACATCCGAATGGATATAGCGACAACGAATTTGAATTCTACTTAAATATTTGGTCAGTTCCTCAGCCATTCTTTTGGTTAAAGTTGTAACTAAAATACGCTCATCTATTTCAATTCTTTTTTGAATTTCTTCAATTAAATCATCAATTTGATTCAAACTTGGTCTTATTTCAATTTCAGGGTCTAATAACCCTGTTGGGCGAATAACTTGTTCAACAAAAACACCTTCGGTTAATTTTAATTCATAATCTGCAGGAGTAGCACTAATGTAAATTACTTGATTTTGTATGGCTTCAAACTCTTCAAATTTTAACGGTCTATTATCCATTGCTGCGGCTAATCTAAATCCGTATGCTACTAAATTTTCTTTACGAGATCTATCACCGCCGTACATGGCATGAGTTTGTGGTATGGTTACATGACTTTCATCAACCAACATCAAATAATCGTTAGGAAAATAATCTAGCAAACAGAAAGGTCGTGTGCCTGGTTCTCTTCCGTCAAGGTAACGAGAATAATTTTCAATACCGCTACAATATCCTAATTCACGAATCATTTCTAAATCAAATTCGGTGCGTTCTTTTAATCTTTTTGCTTCTAAATGTTTACCAATTTCTTTAAAATAATCTACTTGTTTTACCATATCATCTTGAATTTGATGAATGGCATTTTGCAAAACATCTGGCGAGGTAACAAATAAATTGGCTGGATAAATGTTTAGGCTTTCAAATTTTTCAATGATTTGATTATTGGTTAAATCAAAACTTTCAATCTCTTCAATTTCATCACCAAAAAAGTGGACTCTAAATCCGTATTCACCATAAGATGGATAAATAGTTATAGTATCTCCTTTTACTCTAAACGACCCACTTTTTGCTTCGGCTTCTGTACGTGAATATAAACTTGTAACTAATTGATGTAAAAATTTAGTTCGAGCAATTACTTGGTCTACTTCAATAGAAATTACATTTTTTTTAAATTCAATAGGATTACCAATACCATACAAACAAGAAACGGAAGCTACTACCAAAACATCTCTTCTTCCCGAAAGGAGAGAAGAAGTAGTGTTTAATCGCATACGCTCAATTTCATCGTTTATGGATAAATCTTTTTCTATATAAAGTCCGGTGGTTGGAAGATAGGCTTCGGGTTGATAATAATCGTAATAAGATACAAAATATTCAATGGCATTATCAGGAAAAAACTGTTTAAATTCTTGATAAAGCTGAGCAGCCAAAGTTTTATTATGTGCTAAAACTAAAGTTGGTTTTTGAACTTTTTCAACAACATTGGCAGCGGTAAATGTTTTACCCGAACCTGTAACACCAAGTAATACTTGGTATTTTTCATTTTCATGGATTCCTTTGATTAACTGCTCAATGGCTTGAGGTTGATCTCCAGTTGGTTTAAACTCTGATTTTAGTTTGAATTGCATTTTATACCAAATTAAATTTATAATGTCTCATTGAATTTGTTTATTTTTCACAATATTTTCGTTTAAATATTTGACTATAACTAAGGCTATATTTAAATATTTTGTCTCAATCTTGTAAAAACTAATTCAATTCAATTTTACAACATTATAAAATCAAATTGGTATTGCAAAAATAGTAAAGTTTGAAGACCGTAGAAGAAAGACTGAAGTTTTTTTAAAAATTACAAATCTCTTTTCTTTAATAATATGTAAGATGAATAAATAAAAATAAATGTCCATCCCAAAACAATAGTAATTTCGTACCAATGTACACTGTAATCATAACTCAAATCTTCTCCAACTTGAGAGGCTAAAGTTTTAACTGCATTTAATCTTGAAAAAGGCTCGTCAATTAAATTCCATAGGGCTTGAAAAGGTGCAAATTGAAAGATACTATCTGCAATATTACTATCTCTAAAAATATTCCATTTAAAAATCTTATAGCTAATAGATTCTATAATATACCAAATTAGCATAGCTCCTACAGCAAAAGCGGAACGTTTTATTAACATGCCAATAAATAAGCCAAAGGAAAAGAAACCAACCAGTTTTACAAAATAAGCTAAAAGGTATTCAAGATCTGAAAATATGATAGATATTTCATTAAAATCTGAATAAATCAGACCTAAAATCATTGAAATAACAAAGACAAAAACTGTTGAAATCAATGCAAATAAAACAACTGTATAAAACTTACTTAAAATAAATTCTTTTTTGCTTAAACCATCAATTAAGTTTTGTTTTAATGTTTTGTTGCTATACTCGTTAGAGACCATTGAAACAATAACTAATAATAAGAATAATTTAAAAAATGCAGAAATAAAAGTATTAAAATGCCAGATGTAAGGAAAATTAAAAATGCCTTGTTCTGCCAAATGAAATTTTATGGGACCAATATCAAATTTAATTGCTGCAATTAAAGCAATAGATGTTAATAAAGTAAAGTAAGTGGCTATTAATATTTTACTTGCTCTACTGTTTTTTAATTTATGTAATTCAATACCTAATAATCTTAACATTTGGATTAGTTTTTGTTGTTGGTAAGGTTTAAAAATTGTTGTTCTAAGGTTTGTTTTCTCTTTACGAGATGAGAAAGAATAATGTTTTTACCCATCAAATATTTATTTATTTCAGCGGCTGAAATATTTTTACTCAGTTTTAAATAAATAAAATTGTTTTCTTCTTTAACAGAATCTATTCCGTCATAGTTTTTAAGAGCAGTAAAAAGTTCATTGTTCGAATTTATGGTTTTCAATTCAATAACTCCAAATGACGAACTTATTTCATCAACTCTACCTTCATATAGTTTTATTCCGTTTCTGATGATAACCACATGTGAGCAAATCTTTTCGACTTCATCTAGCAAATGTGAAGCCAATAAGATGGTGGTTCCGTTAGCAGCAATGGTTTGAATAATACTTCTAATTTCATGTATTCCTTGAGGGTCTAAACCATTTGTGGGGTAGGTTCGAATCCTATACCCTCCGCCCATAAAATAAAATTATTTATATAAAATACAAATTGCCCTCGTAG
>JAAXQB010000036.1 GCA_012329085.1 Methanosarcinales archaeon
AGGTTATTTGTTTCCAGTTGCCTAAGACCTCTCCCTCTGGTTCAAAATGACTGTAATCGATTCGAGGATGATAGCTGTATTGTTGTTTTTGCATCATTTTTAATCGTATCCGTTATTATTGACCCTATTTTTTAATAACTTCACTTTTCACCATCCAGCATTTTTTCCAACTGCTGACAGTAGGCTTTTAAAACTTTGACACGGGCATATTTTTTATCGTTAGCTTCAACTATAATCCAGGGATTTTTCTGGGTGCTGGTTCTTGTCACCATTTCGTTAACTGCGATGTTATATTCATCCCATTTTTCACGGTTACGATAATCATCCTCAGTAATCTTATGTTTTTTATAGCTTATCTGCTCCCTCTCCTTAAATCGTGCCAGTTGCTCATCCTTATCTATATGTAGCCAAAACTTTAGCAGTAACGTGCCATGATCAGACATTGCCTCTTCAAAGTTGACTATTTCAGAGTAGGCCTGTTTCCATTCTTTTTTACTGGCAAAACCTTCAACCCGCTCAACAAGCACTCTGCCATACCAGCTCCTGTCATAAATGGTTACCTGGCCCGCTCTGGGGATGTGTCGCCAAAAACGCCATAAATAATGGTGCATTTTTTCTTCATCCGTAGGTGCTGCTACGGGAATAACCCGATAATTCCTGGCATCTATTGCGTGAGTCAACCTTCTAATGGCACCTCCTTTTCCCCCTGCATCCCAGCCTTCAAAAACCAAAATGCTGGATTTTTTCAGCTCTTGCGCCTGTCTTGACAGCTTATTTAACTTTCCCTGGTATTTTGAGAGCTTTGCGTTATAGCTGCTTTTATCCAGCTTCAACGATAAATCGAGAGAATCCAGCAGATTCTGTTGAAACATATTGGCTTGCTGGCTTTTTTGCAGAGGTACCACCTGGCTATTATTTTCTCGAAAATGAATATGCTGTTCAATACGATTTAAAATATGCTTTCCCACGGTTAGGCTGCTATATCGAATATCAGAGCCGTCGACAATTAGCCAGGGAGAATCCCCCGTACTGGTTTCGGTGAGCATATTTTCGGCGACAGTTACAAAGTCGTCATACATTTCCAGATGTTTCTTATCTCGCTCTGTCACCTGCCACTGGGTATCTGGATTTTTTTCCAGCATTTTTAAACGACTTTTCTGCCCACTTTTTTTCAAATGCAGCCAGCATTTTATAATCAGTGTACCGCCATCTATCAGTTCCTGCTCCAGCTGGCGTATCTGAATCAATTCATGCTGTAATTGATTATCATCAATCTTGCCGTACACTCTGCCTGAAAGAGGATCGCTATACCAAGACCCCACATAAACACCAATCGCACCTTTAGCAGGCAATGTCCGCCAGTAACGCCAGAATTTAGGCCGTTCACTTTCCTCATCTGAAGGCTTGCCAAAAGCAACAGTCCTCATATATCGGGCATCCATCCACTCATTCAGCAAATTTATAACATTTCCTTTGCCCCCGCCATCTACACCTGAAATTAAAATAATGACAGAAAAGTCGCTGTTCTTAACTTTTTCCTGGGCAAGCAGCAGCTGTGTTCGGAGTTCTGGTATTTTCTCCTTATAAACTGATTTTTTTACGGCATGTCCTAACTCTGCAATTTCAAACATTCACTTTTTCCTCTTAATTTTTATTACCAATAAAAAAACAAATTTATTTCATTAAAACAAAGGCTAACGAATAAATCCAGTCAAATGCGTGATATTTATGAAACAGACTGCTTAATAAAAGAGCATAATTGTTTTGACACTGCTCGCCCCGCATGATCAAATAGATCCGTCGAAAAAATAAAAGTAAATATCGACGAGCAACTTAATCGTTTTAAGTTGCCTCCTTTTGAGGAAAAGGAGTCTTAAAAAATAAAACAACACAAATTGAGGACTATAAAATGGCTGAACAAGAAGAAAAAAGTAATTTCACAAAAATTCTTATCGCAATGACTATTATCTCTGTTACTTTAGTTTTAGTATTAAAGGACCGTGAAACTGACCATTTAACATTAGCTGGATCGTCAACTACGCTTGAATCAAATGCAGAAGCATTGCAAGCTGCTAAAAGATACGACAACAACTTCGAATAAGAAGCATAGGCCTTTCATTTCTAAATAAAAGGCCTCTTTCTCCACAACTTTCTATACTTTTTTAAGCAAACTCACCTCTCACTTTTTAATTTTCCAGTAAAGAAAATTAGCAAAACCTTATCTTATCCTGTAAGCTTAGACCTTTAAGGCTGGTTCCTTCTCAACCTTAATAACTTATTTTGCTTTAGAAAAGGAAAAACCATGAACAAATCAAACAAGTCACCTTTAGCCATTGCTATTGGGAGCTCGCTAGTTTCGGGCTTAACATCAACAGCAATACAGGCTGAAACCTCTTTAAATATTGAAAAAAATCCATTTGAAATGGCTGAACTTTCCGCTGGCTACATGCAAACAGCAGAAGCAGAAAGTGGCTCTGGAAAAATGAAAGATGGCGCATGTGGCGAAGGAAAATGTGGCAGTGCAATGCAAAAAGGCTCAGAAGAAAAAACGGCTGAAGGTAAATGTGCAGGCAATAAACCAATGCCAAAAGCAAGCGAATCAGATAAAAATAAAGAAGCCAAATGCGGTGAAGGAAAGTGCGGTAGCAGCATAAAAATGTAAAGCATACTATCTGCCGGGGCTTATCCTAAGCCCCTATTCCTTTAGCCCCCCCCATACACCTACCTTTCTGAACTTTTTGCCATCTCCGCTGTCCATTTATTATCTTTTAGCGACAAGGTTAACATCATGAAATGGTTTATTGCCTCTTTAATATTGCTATTAAGCGGCTGCTCCGGCCTGCCCACCGTGATGCGTGACACTTCTTATTCAAACACTCGTCTGAGTGCAGTCAAAATGGATATATCTGCCTATCAGAACATGTCTTTTCGCTGGGGAGGCACGATAATTAATGTTATTAATAAAAAAGATTCAAGCCAGATTCAAGTGCTGTATTACCCTATCAGCCGTTATGGCAGACCGTTAACTGATAGAAAGACGGAAGGCAGGTTTGTCATGACCAGCCCTCAATTTTTAGATCCAGCCATTTTTAAAGAAGGAACGGCAATTACAGTAACAGGGGTGTTGTCAGGGG
>JAAXQB010000151.1 GCA_012329085.1 Methanosarcinales archaeon
CCAAACGCATATATTTCATTCCGTCTTCTCTCCATTGCCACAAGCTCTTTTTCTATTTCTCTAAGCAATTCATCCTGATTAAATCCAAATTCATTTATTAACATTATAAAAAAATCTTTAACATTTTTAATTTTCCAATCTGTAAAAGATGGATTATATGTTAAAAAGTAAGCACATAGTTTTCCCATATCTTCTTCTTTTTTCCCAATTCTACAATCTTCAAAATCAATTCCATAAATTTTTTCATTATTTAATATAAAATTTCTAAGATTTACATCTCCAAATATAATGTCGCCCCCTAATGATGCATAAAAATCACAAATCCATAAATATAAATTTCGTAATACTTGAATAGAATTTAAATTTGAATCCTCCATCTCCTCAATAACATTAAGAAGCGTTTTGCCCTCTAAATATTCCATAAAAATTGTATCCTCATTTACAAGATATATCATTGGTACATTACACTTAGCTTCTTTTAATTTTGTTAAAATAGACACTTCTTTGCCCTTTACATGCACACGATTTTTATTATATCTCTTTAAAACAGCATTAATAATTTTTGATTTTTCAAATATATATTGAGAATTAGAATAAGTTTTAAACTTCAAATCCAAAGGACTTGTCAAAAAAACTGTAATTTTATAAACTAAATTTTTTTTACTATAAAATTTTTCATTTATTATATAATTTTTAATTTTCATTATATATAATTTATAAATACACATTAAACGCACAGCCATTCAAAAGAAAATACAGTTCTAAAGGATTGAATCAAAAATACTTATTCTTTGGGTTAAAGTCAATGTTGATTTTTCGTCTGCAATAAATAAAACATTTTCAAAATCCTTTAAAAATTTTTCATAGCTCGTTTGGAACGCTCTGAGCGTTTGCATATTTAAAATGAATGAGCATAAACACTCATTCTTGAGAATAATGAGTTAAAAAAAATCTTTGATTTTTGATAGCTCATTCAGAATGAATGAATGTTTGAAGGTTTAATTTATATATACAATAATTTAAAATAACTGTTAGACGAGAAATTAAAAAGTTATCTAACTTATTCTGAAAGAATGAGTGTTAAATATATAATACGAAAATCAGAGATTTTCTAAAACATATTTCTATTTGAGAAATATGTATTCACAAGTTATATATAATAAAAAAATCATTGCTCATCTTTATGGTATAAATCCGAGAAATTGGAAATTTCTCTCAGTATATAATTTACAAATTATATACTATAAAAAAATTATTTTATTTTCGTCTTTTAAATACACATATGATAATCTAAAAGAATTTATATAAAGTTCTCTTGTACCTTTTCTTGCATACCTCATTGGCTTTCCAACTTCTGGATCTTCCAATATTTTTTTGATTTTATTTTTAATTTGATTTTTAATAAAATTATCTTTTATTTTATATATTCTTTTTAGAAAATTGCGCTTATGTACTACTTCTAACATTTTTCTAAATCTTCAAGAAACTTATCTATGGGTAAAGAAACGAATTCTCCCCTTTTATAGCCTTGCCAAGCTTCTTCTGTTTTTTTAGCAAAAGCAATATCTTCTTCAAAATTTTTATCCAAATCACTTACTTTTTTTAAGATTAATTGTTCTCCATTCTTAATTATAATAAGTTTTTCTTCCTCACTAAAATTATCTCTCATTTCCACTGGAATTGCTATTTGCCTTTTGAACTAAGTTTTGTTATTGCAATATTTATCATTTATTCAATTACCTCTCCATATATAAGATATATCTTACCATGATATATATTTTTTGATAGCTCATTCGGAACGAATGAGCGTTGGAGAAAACCGAAGATTTTCGACAGTTCATTCGGAACGAATGAGCGTTGGAGAAAACCGAAGATTTTCGACAGTTCATTCGGAACGAATGAGTTTAAGAAAATCTTTGATTTTTAATTTTCATTTCCTATCTTAACCACAACTCCCTTACTTTTTTTACACCCTTCAAGCTCACCCACAACCCCCATAACCGCATTCAAAAGAATTTTTTGCACAAATGGAACAATATCAATCTCTTTTCCATCCACAATTAATGTAATATCTTCTTGTTTAATCACACAATCCTCTCGTGTAGCCTCGCCTTTAAGAATCTGCCCCCCAAGCTCATCACACCCATATCCACATTCATTACAACACTCGATTGGAAAATTAGGAAGTTTTTCATATACTTTTTCCTCTATTAAATCCACAAGCTTCTTTATATTTTTAATAGCATTTATCACAGGTAGCCCTTTATATTCTTTAATTTCATTTGCTACCCTCCCAGATATTGCAAACACACCCTCATCCAACCGCCCATCAATTTCCTTTATATCATGTGCCGTTATTATTTTTGGAACAATACAATCTCTAACACCTTCAAGCACAACAAAATCATGATTGTAAAACTTTAAAATATCATCAATTGACAGCCTTTTTTTAAATAAAATATCAGTTTCATACAATCCCCTTGCCGTAACAAGGTCAGACCCTGCTTTATGGTGCCTATCTGTATTAGTTCCTTTTGTTTCAATTGTAAAGCTTTCAAAATGTATATCTTTTACAGAACCTACACTAAATTGTCTTTTTTTCAATTCTTTAATTATATTTTCTATTGTTGTAGTCTTTCCTGACTGCGTTATTCCAAATACTGTAAAAACTTTCATTTAATCCCCTCATATTAATATAAATAATCTTGGGTAAAAATAATACCCAATCAAAAGCATAATCGATATAATTACACTACAAAACATAATTGTAAAATCCACCCAATTAAATTTCAAAACATTATAACTTGTGCGTGTTGGATATGCCCTAAATGCACGCATTTCCATTGCAGCAGAAAGTTCTTGTGCTTTTATTAAAACACTTGAAATCATTGGCAATATCAAATATGTAAAAATTTTAATTCTTTTTTTAAATGGTATTTTATTAAATTCCACACCTCTAAGCTGAATTGCAATTACTGTATTTTTAACCTCTTCTTCAAAAAG
>JAAXQB010000178.1 GCA_012329085.1 Methanosarcinales archaeon
AGTATGCAAGCTGGTTATACATACCAATGGACAGGTCCTTGCGTAACGCCAGCAATAGAAAATCTTTCAGGATTTACAATCGCAAGTGTTGGAGCTTCTTGTTCAGGACAATACTGTTTAACGGTAGAGTTAGCAGGATGTGTATCAATGGCAACTTGTATAGATGTGGTAGTTAATCCAGTTCCAGTAATCAGTGAATTGAGTCATACCGACCCAACAACTTGTACACCAGGAAATGATGGAACGATTACTATTGATGGATTAACAGATGGAGATACTTTAACAGTAACAGGTATAATGCCAGCACAAATTATTGTAGTTGGAAATACACATACTTTTGATACTTTAACAGCAGGAACTTATAATATAAGTGTAACGACAACTAATGGTTGCGTTTCGAATATTATTAATAATATTGTATTGAGTGAACCAACTGACCCAGCTTCACCTTCTGTAAGTAATAACAGTCCAGCTTGTGTTGGAGATGATGTTCAATTAACTGCAAGTACCAATGGAGATTCTATTTACTGGTCAGGACCAGATAGTTTTGTAAGTAATTTGCAAAATCCAATGGTTGCAGGAGTAGATACTCAAAATGCAGGATTTTATTCAGCGACAATTTTTGTAAATGGTTGTGCAAGTTTAACTTCTCAAACAGAAGTATTTGTTAACCCAACACCAATGATAGTTGCTACGGATTCAATCAATCCAAGTAACTGTGCTGTGGCAGATGGAGAAATAACGATTGATAGTTTAATTAGTGGACAAGACTATATATTAATAGTTGATGGAGTACCAACAAATATTACAGCAGCAGGAACTGCACATACTATTACAGGATTATTGGCAGGATGTCACACTATTTTAGTACAGACAGATCCAGCAGGATGTAGTTCAAATACAGTTTCCGTTTGTTTAGTAGATCCAAATGGACCTAATGCACCAAATGTAAATTCAAATGATCCATTATGTTCAGGAGATGATTTAGTATTAAGTACGGATAGTATCAGTGGAACTTATACTTATGAATGGACAGGTGTTGGTTTAGATAATACAAACAATTTTAATCCAACTGTAACATTATTAGGCGTAACAACAGCAAACAATAGTCAATATTGTTTAACTGTTACAGAAGCAGGATGTGTTTCTGTGGCTACTTGTATAGATGTAATAGTAGTAGATGTACCAACTGCACCAGTTGTAGCTTCACCTTTAAACAATGTGTGTCCTACAATTACAGCAGATTTAACAACAGCAGTTGCACCAGGAATTGGAACAATAGTTTATAGAGAATTGAATGATATAAATTCAACAATAGTTCCAGACCCAACAATGGTAGGAGCAGGATTGTATTATGCTTTTGATTCAACAGCTTCTTGTATTAGTTTAGGAAGTGAAATAGAAGTAGTTATTATTTCTTGTTGTGCAATAGATAGTGCAGGTTTAGATTCTGTATTGTGTAATGATAACGGAACACCAACAGATGCTTCAGATGACTTTATGGATTTTGAATTGAATGTTATGGGTTCTAACTTGAGTTTATTAGGTTATTCTATAGAAGGAATTCAAACAGTAACAACGGTAGTAACAGGAAACGGAATGTACAATACTGTTGAAAATTTTAATACAACAACAGGAAGTGCAGGAAATGGAAATGTAACTTTAACAATTACAGATTTAGATGATGCGACTTGTCAAATACAAGTAACAATTATTGACCCAGGAACTTGTTTCGATTGTCCTCAATATGCAATTGGTGGAACAACAGTAATTTCAGATGCAACATCTTGTTTCCCTGGAGACGAAGGTCAGTTGCAATTAACAGGTTTAATTGGTGGAAGTGATTATAATGTGGTTTATGAATTGAACGGAGTAGTAAACACAAGTTTAAATGCTGATGCAAGTGGAAATATCTTGATTTCAGGTTTAGAGCAAGGAACAATTACATATATAGTAGTTACTCAAATGCCAGAAGGCTGTGTGAGTGATACCTTATTTGGACCAATCGTAATTGGTGGACCAGATTTACCTACTATTTCAGACACGCTTTCAACAACAGATGTTTCTGGTTGTGGTGTATGTGATGGAGAAATTGTATTTACTGGTTTAACACCAAATACAATATTTAATATTTTCTATAATTTAGATGGAAGTCCAGATAGTCAAACTGGTTTAACATCTTTAGTAGATAGTTCATTAACTTTAACAGGATTGTGTGCAGGAACTTATACAGACTTTATAGTTGTAGATGTTGTTTTAGGTTGTCAAAGTAACCCAGCTTTTGCGGGACCAATTACATTGAGCGAGCCAACTACACCAATATTAGATTCTACAAATGTAACAATGAGCAACCCAACTGGTTGTGGATTGTGCGATGGTAGCTTATTGATAGATGGTTTAGAGCCAAATTTAGCTTATTCTATTTCTTATTTGAATGGAACAGTACAAACAGTAACTGGAACTTCAACAGGAGCAGGAACATTATTGATAGATAATTTATGTGCAGGAATTTATGATGATATTATTTTTACAAATACTGTTACAGGATGTGAATATGCACCGATAGCATTCGGACCATTTGAATTGGTAGATCCTACTAGTTTAACTATTGGAGCAATTACAATTACTACGCAACCAACAGCTTGTGGAGTATGTGATGGAGTAGTAACATTGAGTGGTGGCGGAATGTTAGCAAATACACAATATGATGTGCATTTTTCAAATAATTTAATTCCAGATTCTTTAATAGGTTCATTTACGAATGCCGCTGGAGAATTAGCGGTAACTGGATTGTGTGCAGGTTCTTATGATAACTTTACAATTTCAGATGTAAATGGTTGTACAAGTCCTGTATTTGCAGGTCCTTTTGATTTGGTAGAACCAAACGCTCCTCTTGTAGATTCTGTTACAACAGTAGATGCTACAAATTGTGGATTGTGTGATGGTCAAATAGTTATACATTTAGATGCAACGCAATTAGGAAATGCACCTTATGATGTTACTTATTCTTTTGGAGGTTCGTCTTCTACAATAAACAATGTGCCTTTAACAGGAACAACAATTGTTTTAGATGCCAGTTTAGTGAATTTATGTGCAGGCGTTTATACAGATATTTCGATTGAAGATAATGGCGGATGTACGACTATAAATGAAACAGGTCCATTTACAATAAATGAACCAACAGAATTAGTATTTGGAGGAATTAGCGATTCAATAAATCCTACAAGTTGTGTAGAATGTAATGGTTCTATTACATTAACAGGATTGGATAATGCGACTTCTTACAATATATTCTATGTGTTTAATGGAATAAATAAAACAAGAACCATAACAAGTGGCGGAACTGGAGATTTACAAATAGATAGCCTTTGTGCAGGATTGTATGAGGATATAGTAGTTGTAAACCCAATAACAGGTTGTGTATCTGCACCAGTTGGTCCAGTTACTTTAGAAGATCCAGTACCAGAAATGTTAACAGCATTGAATGTAGATACTGTTGATCCTTCAGGTTGTGGTGTTTGTGATGGTCAATTAGAAATTGATGGATTAACGCCAAGTATAACTTATACTTTAGATTATTTCTTTAATGGATTCCCTGTAATTGATGTAGCAGTTTCTACAAATTCATCTGGAGAATTTATTTTAGGAAGTTTATGTGAAGGAAATTATACAGACTTGATATTGACTAATGATATTACAGGATGTGAATCTCCTGCAATTACTGGTGGACCATTTGTTTTGTCAGATCCTTTAGCACCAATGTATGATTCTACAAATGTTGTAACAACAGACCCAACAGGATGTGGTTTATGTGATGGTACAATAGTTATTTCTGGCTTACCAGTTTCAACAAGTATAAGTGTTGATTATACATTAAATAGTGTAGGTCAAACTCCATATACGAATACAACAACAGCAGCGGGAATATTAGTTATTCCAAATTTATGTGCGGGTATTTATGGAGATATTGTTATAACAGACAATGTATCAACTTGTATTAGTGATGCTATAATCGGAACATTTGAGATTGCAGACCCTACAACTTTATTTATTGGAGTAGTAGATACAGTACAGCAACCAACAGCTTGTGGCGTATGTGATGGAATCATCACTTTAACAGGTGGAGGAATGATGCCAAATACTTCTTATGATATTAATTATACATTAGATAATGTATCAGCTGCAATGATACCTTTATTTACAGATATTGATACTATAATAACATTAACTGGATTATGTGATGGAGAATATAACAACTTTACGGTAACAGATGCTACTGGATGTACAAGTCCTGTAGTTGTTGGGCCATTTACTTTAGTAGATCCAAATGCACCAATAGTAGATTCAATAACTATGTCAAATCCTACAAATTGTGGATTGTGTGATGGTGAAATTGTAATACATTTAGATCCAACACAATTAGGAACAAATCCTTACGATGTTACTTACTGGATTGGTGGAGCTTCAACAATTATAAACAATGTAGCTTTAACAGGAACAACAATCATAATAGATAATTTATGTGAAGGTTCTTATTATGACATTTCTATTGAAGATAATGGAGGCTGTGGAACAGTAACAAATGCAGGACCTTATGTGTTAGATGCACCAGATACATTATTGAATGTAACATTGATTAGTGCAAACGACCCTACTTCTTGTGGAACACCTTGTGATGGTTCTATTGAGTTAGGTGGTTTACCAGCAGGTACTTATGATGTTACTTATAGATTCAACGGAGCACCAGCAACAAGTGCAAATGGATTAGTGACAACTGTAACAGGTATCATTACTATTCCAGATTTATGTGCAGGTTCTTATACAGAATTGTATGTTACCAATCCTACAACAGGTTGTAACAGCTTGCAAGTAGCAGGAGCACCATTTATATTGAACGATCCAAATGGTCCAGTAGTAGATACTGCTGATATTACGTTTACTAATCCTTCAGATTGTGGAACAGATGATGGAACAATTACTATCTCAAATTTAGTAAGTGGACATTGGTATATTGTAGATTATTTTGTAGTGCCACCGAGTAGTACAATGTTTACAAGTCCTTTATTAGCAAATGTTTCAGGAGAAATAATTTTCAATAATTTAGGAGAAGGAAATTATTCAAACTTCCATTTAGTTGATACAACTACAGGATGTTCGAGCAATTATGCTGTTGGTTCAATAGATTTGATTTATCCAGACTTTATCATTGCTTCAATTTCAGGAACAGACCCTACTACTTGTGGTGTTTGTGATGGAACAATTACTTTTAGTGGTTTACCAATAAATAATACATTTATTTTGAATTATAATAGTAGTACAGGGCCAGTATTGCCACCAACATCTATAAGTTCAGATGCCATTGGTAATGCTACAGTTTCTGGCTTATGTCAAGATTTTTATTACAACTTCTCATTAGAGTTAATTGGAGGATGTTCAAGTATGCCAGTTTCTGATACGATAACACTTACTGACCCAGATGCTACCGTTATAGATTCTATATACAATTTAGTACACCCAACAGATTGTAATACACCTTGTGATGGTGGCTTTACGATAGGAAATGTTGCACCGTTTACAAGTTTCAATGTAGTCTTACAAATATGTGGTGGAGCAGTTCAAAATTTCCCAGTTACTTCTACATTTACTGGAGAAATTATTCTTACAGGATTGTGTGCTGAAGACTACTGTAATATAGTTGTTGAAAATACTTTATTCCCCGGTTGTTATTCAAACTTAATTTCTGGACCAATAGTTCTTACAGAACCACAACCAGATTTAGGTGTTTTATTGTCAACTGCAAACGATACTATTTGTTTAGGAGAATCTGTAACATTACAAATTCAAGCATTTGATGTAGTAAACACTACTGTTCAATGGAGATATTTAGATAATGATTTGAATATAACACCATTGAATCCTATGCAAAATCCTGTAATAGTTACACCAACAGATAACAGATGTTATTATGTAACTTATACAGATGCAGTTTCTGGTTGTGATGATTATGATACTGTTTGTGTAATAGTAAGTAAATCGCCTATATTAGTAGCTGACGCTTGTACAAGCTTACCAGAAGATAGTTTTGTAAACCTATCAATCATAACTGATGTTTATGCAAATGATGATATGTCAAATATCTATGGTTCAGGAGATTTGAATACTAATTTAGATATAACAATTTTAGGAGAACCAACTTATGGTACAATATTTATAGATGAAGTAAATGATTCTATTTATTATGAGCCATTTGCAAACTTCAACGGAATGGATACGGTCTTCTATTCAGTTTGTAATCCCGATTGTATTAATTTCTGTGATTCATCTTATTTATGCTTTAATGTTATTAGTGTAAATGATCCACCAAATGCTATTGATGATATAAATAATACAATTGTCGATATGCCAGTAGGAGGAGATATTCTAAGCAATGATGACGAAACAGATGGTACAGGAATGAATATTACATTGTTGAACACAGGTTCGAATGGTACAGTTGTAATGAATGGAGGAACATTATTGATTCCTGGAGATTACATTTACACTCCAAATTCTGGATTTATAGGAGAAGATTCAGCTCAATATCAATTATGCGATAATGCAGGACTTTGCGATACCGCTTGGATTTATTTTGAAATAATAGAACATGATGTATATGTAAATAATCCACCAATTGCAAACAATGATGTGCTTGTAAGTGCTTATGATGGAACAAATCCAATAATAACAAATATTTTAGCAAATGATTTTGATACAGATGGAGATAATATAATGGCAACATTATTGAATTTACCAGATTCTGGAATAATTATATTTGATGGTGTTACTGGTGAAATTACCTATACACCAAACAATCCAAACTTTGTTGGTACAGATGAATTTGAATATTATATTTGTGATGATGGCATTCCTGTATTGTGTGATACAGCCGTAGTTCTTATAGAGATAGTTCCTTTATCAGATCCTAATTTGAATCATTCTCCAGAAGGTGTTGATGATGCGACTTATACTTATACTAATCTAGCTGTAACAGGTGATGTTTCATTAAATGATTTTGATGTAGATGGTGATAATTTAGGATTTACTCTTGGAAACTTACCTTCTAATGGTACTGTAGTCTTAGATACTGTAACAGGAATTTATACATACACTCCAAATCCGGGATATATTGGACCAGACAACTTTACATATACAGTTTGTGATGATGGCACTCCAGTATTATGTGATGAAGCTACAGTTTATATAACAATAGTTATTGCTAATACTCCACCAGTAGCCGTAGATGATATAAACGTTACATATATGGATATTTCTGTAACAGGAGATGTTTCAACAAATGATTTTGAAGTTGATGGAGATAGCTTGTCATTCACATTAGTAAATCCAATTTCTGGAGGAACTCTTACTTTTAATAATGATGGAACATATACATTTACACCACCAGTAGGAGGTACAGGAGATTATACATTTACTTATGTACTTTGTGATGATGGGAATCCTATAATGTGTGATACTGCAGAAGTTGTAATAAGTGTTGAAGATTATGACATTGCAAATGGTGTTAATAATAATCCTGTAGCTAATGATGATAATATAGTTATTTCGGTAAATGACACAATAAGTATCTCTGTATTATCAAATGATTTTGATATAGATGGCGATTCAATATTTATTTCTAGTGTTATTAACCCTAATGGATTAGATGTAACAATAGTTGGAGATGAAATAGTATTTAACCCACCAGTAGGAATAACAGGAGACTTTACATTTGAATATGTAATATGTGATAATGGAACTCCAGTAATGTGTGATACCGCAGAAGTAACAATAACAATAGTTTCTGATGCCGTAGAGAATGATCCTCCATTTGCAGTTGATGATGCTTATGGAACAACCGTTGAAGTATCTATTAGCGGAAACGTTATGGATAATGATATATTACCAAATGACGGAGACAATCATTCGGTAAATCTTTTAGATTCTACTTCTAATGGAACATTAGTATTTAATACAAATGGAACATTTACTTACACTCCAAATGATGGTTATTTTGGTAATGATCAATTTGTGTATGTATTGTGTGACGATGGTTTACCTATGGCGTGTGATACTGCAACTGTGTATATACTAATATACAATGACAATAAACCACCGTTTGCAATAAACGACATCAATCTTACTTATATAAATGAAGATGTAAGTGGAAATGTGGGTACTAACGATATTGAACCTGAAGGAGATCCTGTAATTTATGGAATTATTCCTGGTTCTTTAAGTGATGGAACAATAGGATTTAATTCTGATGGAACATATATATATACGCCACCAACAGGCGCTACTGGTAATTTCACATTTGAATACTATGTTTGTGATGATGCTTTAATACCATTGTGCGATACCGCAGAGGTTGTGATAAGTGTAGAGGATTATGATGTAACATATAATGTTAACAATAACCCTGTTGCAAATGATGATAACCTTATAGCTACAAATTCTATAACAATAGTTGATGTTTTAGCAAATGATTTTGATATTGATGGAGATTCTATTACTATTACCAATGTATTTAATGTAGATCCAAATCTTACGGTTCTACTAAATTCAGATTCATCTTTAGTAGCAGTAATTGTAAACCCAGGAACACCTTCAGGAGAATATACCTTTGAATATGTAATTTGCGATGATGGAAATCCAGTACTATGTGATACTGCAGAACTTACAATTTATGTAGAACCAGTTGATCCTATAAATCCTGCACCATTTGCAGTAGATGATGCAAACGGTACAATAGTTAATGTTTCAGTAAGTGGAAATGTTATGGATAATGATATTTTACCTATGGATGGAGATGTTCATTCTGTGAGTTTAGTTGACAATCCTACAAATGGAACAGTTGTATTAAACCCTGATGGAACATATACATACACTCCAGATACAGATTATTTTGGAGCAGA